>NZ_VCBQ01000240.1:0-1804 GCF_006386455.1 Paracoccus sp. FO-3
GTCATCGGCATCAAGGAAAGCTCGGGCGACGTGAACCGCATCCACACGCTGGCCTGCGACTATCCGCAGATCCAGCTGAGCTGCGGCATGGACGACCAGGCGCTGGAATTCTTCGCCTGGGGGGCGCGCAGCTGGATCTGCGCCGGCTCGAACTTCCTGCCCGAGGAGCATGTGGCGCTTTACGAAGCCTGCGCCGTGCGCGGCGATTTCGCCCAGGGCCGGCGCATCATGACGGCGATGATGCCGCTGATGGCGGTGCTGGAACAGGGCGGCAAGTTCATCCAATGCGTCAAGCACGGGGTCGAGACCACCGGCCTGCGCGCCGGGCCGATGCGCCCGCCGCTGCAGGGGCTGAACGACGGCGAAAAGGCCGAGCTGGAAGGCGTCATCGCCACGCTGAAGACCGCCGTCCAGGCCATCGTGGAAGGGAAGTGAGATGACCGATCTGCTGAGCACCGAGGACTACAGGGCCATCGCCGCCGGGCTGTCTTTCCCGACGCAGGCCTTCATCGACGGCGCCTTCCGCCCGGCGCTGTCGGGCAGGACCTTCGCCACCACCAACCCGGCGACGGGCGCGGCGCTGGCCGAGATCGCCGCCTGCGACGCGCAGGACGTGGACCTGGCCGTGGCCGCCGCCCGCGCCGCCTTCGAGGACGGGCGCTGGTCGCGCCTGCACCCCGGCGAGCGCAAGGAGGTGCTCTTGCGCCTGGCCGCGCTGATGCAGGACCACGCCCGCGAGCTGGCGGTGCTGGAAAGCCTGGATGCCGGCAAGACCATCTTCGACTGCGAAACCGTCGACGTGCCGGAGACGATCCATGTCATCAAATGGCACGCGGAACTGATCGACAAGATCTACGACCAGGTCTCGCCGGCCTCGGACAACCATATCGCCATGGTGGTGCGCGAACCCGTGGGCGTGGTCGGGCTGGTGCTGCCCTGGAACTTCCCGCTGCTGATGCTGGCCTGGAAGATCGGCCCGGCGCTGGCCTCGGGCTGCTCGGTGGTGATGAAGCCCGCGGGCGAGACGACGCTGACCGCGCTGCGGGTGGCGGAACTGGCGGCCGAGGCCGGGCTGCCGGCGGGGGTGCTCAACATCGTCACCGGCTCGGGCCGCGAGGTGGGCGAGCCCTTGGGCCGGCACGCGGACGTGGACATGGTCAGCTTCACCGGCTCGACCGCGACGGGTCGGCGCTTCCTGAACTATTCGGCCGACAGCAACCTCAAGGAGGTGGTGCTGGAGCTGGGCGGCAAGAACCCCTGCATCGTGCTGGACGATGCCGAGGACCTGGACGCGGTGGCGGCGCATGTGGTGAACGGCGCGTTCTGGAACATGGGGCAGAACTGCTCGGCCGCCAGCCGCCTGATCGTGCAGCGCGGCATCAGGGACCGGCTGCTGGAGAAGGTCCGGGCCGAGGCCNGGCCGGCTGGCTGGTGGGCGATCCGCTGGATCCGNCGCGACCTGGCTGGTGGGCGATCCGCTGGATCCGGCGAACCGCGTGGGTCCGCTTGTCTCGAAGGCGCATTTCGACAAGGTCAGCAGCTATCTGGATGCGGCGAAATCGGAAACCGTGCTGGTCGGCGGCAATGTCGTCAGCCCCGGCTTCATCGAGCCGACCATCGTGGAGACCGCGCGCGATTCCCGGCTGGCGGTGGAGGAGATCTTCGGTCCGATCCTGACGGTGATCGTGGTGGACAGTTTCGAGGAGGCGATCCGGGTTGCCAACGACACCGACTACGGGCTTGCGGCCTCGATCTTCTCGGCCAACGGCAAGCGGGCCTTGCGCGGGGCGCGGGCCTTGCGGGC
>NZ_VCBQ01000241.1:0-1801 GCF_006386455.1 Paracoccus sp. FO-3
CAGATGGCTGCGAAAGAAGTTAAGTTCAACAGCGACGCGCGTGACCGGATGCTGAAGGGCGTGAACATCCTTGCGGATGCGGTCAAGGTGACGCTGGGCCCGAAGGGGCGCAACGTGGTGATCGACAAGTCCTTCGGCGCGCCGCGCATCACCAAGGACGGCGTTTCGGTCGCCAAGGAGATCGAGCTTTCCGACAAGTTCGAGAACATGGGCGCGCAGATGGTGCGCGAAGTGGCCTCGCGCACCAATGACGAGGCCGGCGACGGCACCACCACCGCCACCGTTCTGGCCCAGGCCATCGTGCGCGAGGGCCTCAAGGCCGTGGCCGCCGGCATGAACCCGATGGATCTCAAGCGCGGCATCGACATGGCCACCGCCAAGGTCGTGGAAGCCATCAAATCCGCCGCCCGCCCGGTCAACGACAGCTCGGAAGTGGCGCAGGTCGGCACCATCTCGGCCAATGGCGAGGCCTTCATCGGCCAGCAGATCGCCGAGGCGATGCAGCGCGTCGGCAACGAGGGCGTGATCACCGTCGAAGAGAACAAGGGCATGGAGACCGAGGTCGAGGTCGTCGAGGGGATGCAGTTCGACCGCGGCTATCTCTCGCCCTATTTCGTCACCAACGCCGACAAGATGATCGCCGAGCTGGAGGATGCCTATATCCTGCTGCACGAGAAGAAGCTGTCGTCGCTGCAGCCGATGGTGCCGCTGCTCGAGGCCGTGATCCAGTCGCAAAAGCCGCTCCTGATCGTGGCCGAGGACGTCGAGGGCGAGGCCCTGGCGACGCTGGTCGTGAACAAGCTGCGCGGCGGGCTCAAGATCGCCGCGGTGAAGGCGCCGGGCTTCGGCGACCGCCGCAAGGCCATGCTGCAGGACATCGCCATCCTGACCGGCGGCCAGGTGATCTCGGAAGACCTGGGCATGAAGCTGGAGAATGTCACCATCGACATGCTGGGCCGGGCCAAGAAGATCTCGATCAACAAGGACAACACCACCATCGTCGACGGCGCCGGCGAGAAGGCCGAGATCGAGGCGCGCGTCGCCCAGATCCGCCAGCAGATCGAGGAGACCACCTCGGACTACGACCGCGAGAAGCTGCAGGAGCGCGTGGCCAAGCTGGCCGGCGGCGTGGCGGTGATCCGCGTCGGCGGCATGACCGAGATCGAGGTCAAGGAGCGCAAGGACCGCGTGGACGACGCGCTGAACGCGACCCGCGCCGCGGTGCAGGAAGGCATCGTGGTCGGCGGCGGCGTGGCGCTGGTGCAGGGGGCCAAGGCGCTGGAAGGGCTGGCCGGTGCGAACTCGGACCAGGAAGCCGGCATCGCCATCATCCGCCGTGCGCTGGAGGCGCCGATGCGCCAGATCGCCGAGAACGCCGGCGTGGACGGCGCGGTGGTTGCCGGCAAGGTGCGCGAATCCTCGGACAAGGCCTTCGGCTTCAACGCGCAGACCGAGGAATATGGCGACATGTTCAAGTTCGGCGTGATCGACCCGGCCAAGGTGGTGCGCACCGCGCTGGAGGATGCGGCCTCGGTCGCCGGCCTGCTGATCACCACCGAGGCGATGATCGCCGAGAAGCCCGAGCCCAAGGCCCCCGCCGGCGGCATGCCCGACATGGGCGGCATGGGCGGCATGATGTAAGCTGCCCGAAGCGGCGAAAGACCGGGCCGCCCCGCAGGGGGCGGCCTTTTTCGCGGGCGGACCGCGCCAGAACAAGGGCCTTGCCGCGCACCGGGGCCGCTCTGGGCCGCACCGGGCCGCACCGGGCCGCACCGGGGCCGCACCGGGCCGGGCTGGGGCC
>NZ_VCBQ01000242.1:0-1775 GCF_006386455.1 Paracoccus sp. FO-3
CCAGGATGCCCAGCACCTCGTCGCCGCTGCGGCTGTCGAGCGCGCCCGTCGGCTCGTCCGCCAGGATCACGCGGGCGTCGTTGACCAGCGCGCGGGCGATCGAGACCCGCTGCTGCTGGCCGCCCGAAAGCTGGCCCGGCCGGTGGCCCAGCCGGTCGCCCAGGCCCAGCCGGTCCAGCAGGTCGCGGGCGCGGGCGCGGCGCGCCTCGCGCGGCAGGCCGCGATAGATCGCCGGCACCTCGACATTCCCCAGCGCCGTCATCTCGGAAAGCAGGTGGTAGCGCTGGAAGATGAAGCCGAAGGTTTCGCGGCGCAGCGCCGCCAGCTCGCCCGGATCGCGCTGCGCCACCTCGCGCCCGTCCAGGAGGTAGCTGCCCGAGCTGGGCCGGTCGAGGCAGCCCAGGATGTTCATCAGCGTCGACTTGCCCGAGCCCGAGGCGCCCATGACGGCGACGAATTCGCCCTGGGCGATGTCGAGGTCGATGTCCTTGAGCACGCGCAGCACCCCCTCGCCCGAGGGGTATTCGCGCGCGATGCCGCGCAGCCGGATCAGCGGGGATCCCATCTCAGCCACCCAGCGGGCCCATCATGCGCCGGCTGCTGCGGGGGGCCGCGCCGGCCGCCGGGGCGCCGCCCTGTTCGCCGGTCACCACCTGCTCGCCCTCGTCGAGGCCCGAGACCACCTCGGCCACCACCTTGTCGTTGAGCCCGATCACCACGTCGCGGGTCTGGATGCCGCCGCCCGCGGCCAGCACCCGGACCTGGTGGCTGCCGTCGGGGTTGCGCCGGCCAAGCGCGCTCGACGGGATGGTCAGCACGTCCTGCGCCGCGCCCAGGACGATGCTGACCTGCGCCGTCATGTAGCTGCGCAGGTGCCCGTCGGGGTTTTCGACCGGGACGATGCCGGTGTAATAGATGGCGCCGCTGCTGCTGTCGGTGCTGGCGCCGCCCTGGATGGCGCTGTCGTTGACGATGCTTTGCGGCGCCGGGGCGATGGAGGCCAGCACGCCGCGATAGCTGCGGCCGCTGTCGTCGAGCAGGGTGAAGCGCACCTGCTGGCCGGGCCGGACCTTGCCGATGTCGGCTTCCGAGATCTCGGCATGCACCTCCATGCGGTCCAGCTGCCCCAGCACGACGATGGTGGGCGAGGACTGCACCGCGTTCACCGTCTGCCCGGCCTGGCTGACGATGGCCAGCACCGTGCCGGCAGTGGGCGCGGTGATGCGGGTATAGTCGAGGTCGGTCCGGGCGATCTCGATCGCGACCTCGGCCTGGGCGATCTGCGCCTGGAGCGCGGTGATCTGGGCGCGGGCCACCGCGACGTCCTGCTGGGCGCTGTCGATGGTGCTGCGCGCGGCCGCGGCCGAGCGGATCAGGTTTTCCGACCGCTCCAGCGTCTTTTCCGCCAGCGCCAGCACCGCCTGCCGCTCGGCCATCTGCGCGCTGAGATTGGCCAGCGCCGCCTGGGCGGTGCGCAATTCGTTCGCCTGCTGGACCGAGTCGATCCGGGCGATCAGGTCGCCCTGTTCCACCCGCTGGCCCAGCCGGACCGCCAGTTCGGTGATCCGCCCCGAGACCTGCGCCCCCACCGCCACCAGGCTCGAGGGCTTCAGCCGCCCCTCCGCCAGAACCGCCATCTCGATGTCGCCGCGCGCGACCGGCGCGCTCATGTAGCCGGGGGTCGCGGACTTGCCCTCGGTAAGCCCGACCACGCCGGCCAGAACGGCGACCAGCGCCACGGCGGTCAGGGCAAGGGCTAAGGGCTGGCGCATCGG
>NZ_VCBQ01000243.1:0-1762 GCF_006386455.1 Paracoccus sp. FO-3
TGGCGTCGCGCCACGGAAAGGCCGGTGACCGTGCAAGCTCTGGTCCGGGCGCTGCCTGAACTTCAGGGTGATCAGATCGCGCATTGGCTCGATGCCGGGCAGGGGGCAGCGGTCAGTCGCGCGGCAATGGTGCTGGAGGCGGTACTAAACGATGCCCCCCGTGCCGAGGTGCCCGCACTCGTCCTTGCTGACGCGACCCTCGCTCAGGCGCTTGGTTGGGATCATGTCGTGCCGCTTCTGGCCGCAGGCCTGAAACGCGCCGACATACGCAAGCGAGGCGAAGACCTACGCTCGGCTTGTCATCGTGCGCTCGTTTCATCGGCGGTCGATGCCGTGCGTCTCTCAACTGACCTCGCGCGGCGGGCAGCGCAACTCAAAGCGGTCGCGCCGAAGCTGCGCGCCAAAGGCGCAGAGGCCGCCGTCGCGATTTTCCTGACCCAAGATGCCGTCGCACCTGCGGCCCTCCCACTACCGGACCGGTCCGCACGGCGGCTCTGTGACCGGTTGGTCGATCTCGGCGCGGTGCGCGAGCTGACCGGCCGCGACACGTTCCGGCTCTACGGGATCTGAGCGATGGCCAAGGATCACGCCGAAACTGACTTCGATCGGGAATTGGACGATCTGCCAACCGAATTGCGCTGGCGTGAATGGATGCGGCGGATTGAAGCCGTTCTCTTCGCCAGTGCATCGCCGGTGCCGCGCGAGGACCTCGCGCGCGTGGTGGGGCAGGGGGCTTCGGTCGATCTGTTGGTCGAAGACCTGGTCGTCGATCTCGAAGGACGATCCTTCGAAGTGGCGCAGGTGGCCGGCGGCTGGATGTTGCGCACGCGGCCCACCTACGCCCCAGCGATCAGGGCCGCTGCGGATGTGGGCGAACAGCTTCTGGACCTGGACGAATATGATGTCGCGGTGCTCGCTGCCATCGCCTACCACCAGCCGATCACCCGTGACGGGCTGAAGGACATCTTCGGCAAGGAGATCAGCCGCGATCTGATCGGGCGACTGCATGCGCGCGGGTTGATCGGCACCGGGCCACGGTCGCCGCGGCGTGGAGCACCCTATACCTATGTGACGACGGAGCAGTTCCTGGTCGCGTTCGATCTGGAGTCGCTGCAGGACCTGCCCGATCGGGAGCAGATGGAGGATGCAGGGGTCATCAATTCGCAGACATAGCTGTTGCCAATGATGTGCGGCGGTTTGAATGAAGGCGAACGATGACCCGTTGTAAGTCCGCCAAATCAGGATGTCTGGAGCGCGTCTTTGTTCCCGGCGTTATCTGAGACGTGATCTCTGCACTCAATGATGCCACCAAGTCGGAATGCTTGGGCGCAGCCAGTGCAATGCGGGTCCAGAGATCAATTGCAGGATGCTTGGAACGTTTTTGGAGGTGCGTCATTCCATCGGCCAACCGGCGGAACAATACGTAGCGGACCCGGTGCGGCAAGCGCGAAATTGACGTCGGCTCGCCATTGAACGTGAAACAAGCCGCTCCGAGCATGGCGGGCAGAGATGTCTTTCCATGCCGTCCATGGCCCGCAACATGCATTCGAAGAAAATCGTCGATGAGCCGTTCGAGACGCTGCACATCATACTCGGCGGGCAGGGTGGGTTTTCGGAGATCAGCATCACACCAGACGCAGAAATGTTGCGGCAGAAGCCGGTTTTGTCGAGCAGGTGCAACGCCGCCGCCGCAGGCAGGGCAGTGATCGCGAAAGCGGCATCCATGCCGAAAGCAGGTGTCGCGTAGCCCTTAATTGTGAGA
>NZ_VCBQ01000244.1:0-1762 GCF_006386455.1 Paracoccus sp. FO-3
ACGGGTCTGGAATGCGATCCAGTATCTTGCCGCCGCCGGGTGCGCATGGTCGCTCCTGCCGAAGGACTTTCCGCCGGTCTCGACCGTGCGCTACTATTTCTACCGCTGGCGCGATGATGGCCTGCTGGCCGAGATCAATCGCCACCTGGTCGCGGCCGCGCGCCTCGCGGCAGGACGCGACGTGCAGCCGACAGCCGGTGTGATCGACAGCCAGAGCGTGAAAACCTCTGAAAACACCTCCCTTTCCGGCTACGATGCGGGCAAGCGGATCAAAGGTCGAAAACGCCACATCATCACTGATACCTGCGGCAACCTGATCGCATGCGAGGTTCATACAGCCAACATTCAGGATCGTGACGGTGCGCCCGGGGTCTTCGCCAAGCTCCGCCGCGAGGCCCCAAAACTGCGCCACATGTTCGCGGATGGTGGCTATGCCGGCCCGAAGCTGCGGGGCGCCCTCGTGAGCCTCGGACGCTGGACGCTGCAGATCGTCAAGCGCTCCGACACCGCCGAAGGCTTCGAGGTGCTGCCACGCAGATGGGTCGTGGAGCGCACCTTCGCATGGCTCGGTCGCTGTCGCCGTTTGGCGAAGGATTGGGAGAAATCCATCGAAAGCGCAGAGGCTTGGCTGCTGATCGCCCATATCCGGCGCGTCACCCGACTCCTTGCAACAGATTGAAATCCTTCATCCCGTTTTGAATCGGACTCTAAGCCTTCTCAAACAGTTAATGCACTTGTAGGTCAAACGCGATTGCCTTGGGTCTTCTCTTAGCTCGCTGCATCATGCTGCTATTTCGCGGCAAATCCACCTATCCCAACTGTTCAGCTTTCCCGAACCACATGGCATTTAAATTGGACCGCTCAACCACTCATGTGGGGCTGCTCAAGCTGGGTGAATAACGGCGGCTAACTAGGAAAGCCTATCAGACCCAAACCGTAAGCTTTTGCGACTGCATGTGTCCGATTCGCGGCAGCCAGTTTGGTACAGCAACGCTTGATGTGAATTCGGATTGTTTCCGGCGAGCGATCCAAGATACAAGCAATCTCGTCGGTTGTTTTACCCTTAGACACCCATTCAAGGCACTCAAGTTCCCGACTGGTTAGGCTTCCAGACTGTTGCCTTGGAAATAGTAGGCCAAATTTTCCGGAAATAGTATAGTGGAAATGATGAGTCAAAAAAATCAAAGTGCTCGAGCAACTTATTTCCTCCGCGATTTTGGCTATTTCACCAGCGCCTTGGATTACACTCACGAAGGCAAAGCCCATCCTTCTTGGTAAATGTACTGGTATGGTTATTCCATGTTCCAGTTCCTTATCGGCCAGATAGTGCCAGCTGTCTATTTGAGCCGAAGTAAGATTTTCTCGTTGTTGTATGTCTTTCCATCTGACAATCGGCCCGCTGTTAAAACAGGCGTGATAATATGGGTCATTGGCTCTGTGATCATCCCATGAGGCCTCCCAATTTTTTGGAAAGTTCCTGGTTATAACTGGAGGAGGAGCCCAACTACCGTCAAGAAGACGGGGCGTGTCAAGATACGAATAATCAACCCTCGAAAAACCAAGTTGTGTTGTCGCAGAAGCTAACACCTCTAGCGCATTATCTACGCTAGATATCTGTTCGAGGTCTCTGAGAAACTCCGCGACCAAGTTGCCCCCTGGGAGCGATTTAGCCTCCGTGCGTTTCATGGTATGTCACCCCCTACCAGAAATGTGATCATCCGGGATGGAACATCTAGGGAACGTCTGATCAACGGGTTCGGCT
>NZ_VCBQ01000245.1:0-1756 GCF_006386455.1 Paracoccus sp. FO-3
ATTACGCGGCCGCCTTCGACGACGCGATCTTCATCTTCTGGTCCCAGGCGGGGGTGGAGGTTCCCCCTCCGGGACAGCCCGGGGTGATCCCCGTCACCGCCCAGTTGAAGATCGAATACCGATCCGAGGTCACGGCCGGCGAGGTGCTGGCGATCTCGGGGCAGCCGGCGCGCATCGGCGGCAAATCCGTGACCCTGGCGCTGACGATGCAGGAAGCCGCCACCGGCCGGACCGTCGCGACCTGCGAGGTGGTCGAGGTGTTCTTCGACGCGCTGGCGCGCCAGAGCGTCCCGGTGCCCGACCCCGTCAGGGCTGCCCTGCAGGGGGCCGGATAGCCTGCCTTCACAACCGTTCCAACATAACAAGATCAGGGAGAAACATCATGAAACACCCCCATTCGACCACCGCGCTGGCCTTGATATTCGGCCTCGTGGCCTCGGCCAGCGCAGCGCAGGAGGTCAGCGTCGTCACCTGGGGCGGCGCCATCGAGGTCAGCCAGATCGAGGCCTATAACAAGCCCTTCACCGAAGCGACCGGCATCAAGGTCACTACCATCTCGGCGGACGATCCCTCGGTCCTGCTCAGGGCGCAGGTGGGCGCGGGGAACGTGACGGCGGATGTCTTCGACGTGGCCATGGCCGATGCCGTGCGGCTTTGCGACGACGGCGCGGTCATCGCCATCGACCCGGCCGACCTGCCGCCGGGGGCCGACGGCACGCCCGCGGCCGAGGACTTCATCGACGGCGCGCTGAGCGATTGCGGCATCGCGACCATCTTTGCCGGCACCGTGATCAGCTACGACACCAGCAAGTTCCCGGACAAGGCGCCGTCGACCGTCGCGGATTTCTTCGACACCCAAGCCTTTCCCGGCAAGCGCGGGCTGGCCAAGGACGTCAAGCGCACACTGCATTTCGCACTGATGGCCGACGGGGTGCCGGCATCCGAGGTCTATGACGTGCTTGCCACGCCCGAAGGCGTCGACCGGGCCTTTGCCAAGCTCGACACCATCAAGAAGGACGTGGTCTGGTGGGAGGCCGGCGCGCAGCCGCCGCAACTGCTGGCAGACGGCGAGGTGACGATGACCACCGCCTATAACGGCCGCATCTTCGACGCCGCGATCAACGAGGGCAAGCCCTTCGAGGTGATCTGGGACGGGCAATACCTGGAACTGAACGCCTTCGTCATTCCCGTGGGCGCGCCGCACCCCAAAGAAGCGCTGGAATACGTCAAGTTCGCCACAGGGTCCGAGCCCCTGGCCGGACAGGCGCGCTATATCAGCTACGGCCCCGCCCGCAAATCCTCGGCCCCGCTTCTGGGGCTCTACAAGGACGACAAGACCGAGATGGCGCCGAACCTGCCGACGGCGCCGGAGAACATGGCCAATGCCGTCCTTGAGGATCCCGGCTTCTGGGCCGATCACAGCGCGGAACTGGCCGAGCGGTTCAACAACTGGCTGGCGGCGAAGTAGCCGGTGCCAGGGAGAGCGAAGGCGCCTTCGCTCTCCTGTCTTCGCAAATCACTTCTGTGGTTTCAGGCTGACCCGCGACGCTGACGCGTTTTAGACTAGGACAGGGGATCCGTCTCTGTCATTAGCTTCTCGCGGAAGACTTCGGCGGGTGTCCCGGCACAGCCCGTCCGAAGACGGACGATTCGGTGACTGTTGCGATGGTCCGGGAACGTCCAGCTGAACGAGCCCTACGTCCAATCCGAGAAGGATCAGCGTATGAGCCAGATGGGGTATTCGGCTTGCGCCCCA
>NZ_VCBQ01000246.1:0-1724 GCF_006386455.1 Paracoccus sp. FO-3
ATCTCACAATTAAGGGCTACGCGACAGCTGATGACTGCCGAAGAATGTCAGCGTGCTTACATCGAGGCGCGGGAGGCGTCCGGTTTGGGAGCTTCACAGTTCGGATCAGGTGAAGTTTTCGATGAAGCCGGGCAACATCTTGCGAGTCTGAGCTACAACGGGCGCCTATGGCCGCCGGTGTCCTGGCATCCGGGCCTTGAGCCGTTGGCCGAGGCTCCATGCTGACAACCTGGCCCCGCTCGCGCGGGGCCGTTCTGTCGCGGACAGCACCCTTTGGAACTACGGCATTGCCGCATCTTTTGCCCTTGAAGTAGATACGGCAATGCCGTATATTGAGGCCCATGCAGACAGTGATTTCCACCGCGACTTTTCTCACCCAGGCAAAGAGGAGTGGCCTAACTGACGACGAGCTTCAGGAGATCATTTCAACCATCGCTTTCGACCCGGAGGCAGGGGCGATCATGCCGCAAACAGGTGGTGCGCGGAAGGTGCGCCATGCCCGCAAAGGACAAGGGAAAAGCGGCGGCTATCGCACCATCCACTATTTCGGCGGCGGGGACATTCCGGTGTTCATGCTGGCGATCTACGGGAAGAACGACAAGGCGAACCTGACCCAAGCGGAGCGCAACGAACTGGCCCGCATCCTGCCCTCGCTGGCAGATGCCTACCGAAACAGAAAGGAACACTAACATGAGCTTCGGCAAAGAGCTGATCCAGAGCGCCAACGAGGCGCTGGAAATCGCACAGGGCAAAGCGGAACCCGCCGCTGTCTATGTGCCCGAGACCGTTGATGTGGCTGCGATCCGTAAACAGCAAGGGCTTACTCAGTCCGCCTTTGCTGAACGGTATGGGCTGGCAGAAAGCGCCATCAGGGATTGGGAGCAGCACCGGCGCAGCCCGGATCGGGCTGCGGTGTTGCTCTTGAAGGTGATCGAGCGCAGCCCCGACATTGTGGCGCAAGCAATTCGTGGATAGGTCTGACCATGACGGACGAAGACATGAACCTGATCGCTGTCCCAGATGGTGAGTTGTTTCGCCCTGCGCAAAAGTTGTCGGATGGTGCAGTTTCCTTCCGACTGCCCTTTGTCGATGACGATCTGCGATTCAGGGAACCCGATGAAGCAATCCAATACGCCCGGAACATGAAGCGGGAAGCCGAGGAATATGCCCATGAGAGCTATCTATCCACGCTGATGACATTCACTTTCGGCGCTCTTGGCTGGATTTTCCTTGTTCTCCTGATCGCTGGCAAAATCCCCTACATGGGAGGGATAAGGGAGATACCGGAGCCGATCTTGGTCGTGTTCATTGTGCCGGCGATCTTGGTCGCCATGATTTCGGCTTGGATGTATCATCGAGCAAAGAACAGGACGATAGAAGTTCGGCCCTGACCATCGAAACCCCGGCCCCGCGCGAGCGGGGCTTTTCTTTTGCAGGCAACTCCCTTTCGGGACCGGGCTCTAGGCTCCGGCCGGCTGCACCGGCCTGCGCCCCGAGCCTCGCCCCCCTGCCCTCGTGCGGCCCAGGTGCGGCGCGACTTGTCTCTCCGAGCCAACCCGCACCGCGGCCGCATGTCGGTCAGCGTGCCGAGTCTCGTCCCTTCGGGTAACGATCCCTGTTGCGGGGGACGGCTCCGCCCTTTCATCTTCCTGAAAATATCCTCGGGNCGGTCGCGTTAGCGGCCACTGGATCGACACGGGTTCGGAGATCCCCGCGCGAGCGCG
>NZ_VCBQ01000247.1:0-1718 GCF_006386455.1 Paracoccus sp. FO-3
CCCCAGCCCGCGCCCGTCGCCGCCCCGGCCACGGCGGCGCCGGGCCTGACCGGCGCGGCACCCCCCGCGGTGCCCGAGGAATCGCTGGACGCAAGCGAGTTCCGCGAAGCCGCCGACGAGGCCTTGGCCGAACATGACGTGGACGACGCGACCCTGGCCAAGGCCGAGGAAGGCCCGCTCCGCGCCATCGGCGACGACAAGGACGAGCTGAACGAGAACGTGGACGGCGCCGCGACCGACGCCCGCGCGACCGAGACCGCCGCCACGCAAGAGGCCGCGGCGGGGCTGGCCGCGACCGAGGCCGAAAGCGTCGGCGGGATGGAGGCCGGGCGGGAGGCGGCGCAAGAGGCGGTGAGCGGCGAGCAGACCGGCACCCGCTCGGGCGAAGAGACCGGCCAGCGCAGCCTGGCCGAACAGATCAACGCGGCCTATGCCACCGCCGAGGGGCAGGTGAACGAAAAGCTGGGCTCGCTGGAAAGCGATGCGGTGCAAAGCTTTCGCGACCGCCAGGGCCAGCGGCTGGAGGCCTTTGCCTCGGGCGTCCGGGCCGATCTGGAGGCGTTCAAGGCGCGGCGCTATACCGGCGCCAAGGGGCTTTACAACCGCGCGCGGGACTGGCTGCTGTCGATCAACAGCCTGCCCGAGGTCAAGGCACTCTACGACCGCCACCGCAACCAGTATATCGCCGACATCGACGCGCTGCTGAACGAGATCCGCGGCAGCATCCAGCGCACCATCGACGACTGCAAGGCCATCCTGGCCGAGGCGAAGGCCGCCATCGACCAGCTGGTCGAGGCCAACAAGGGCAACCTGGACGCCGAGGCGCAGGCGGCGCTGACCCGCGCGCAGGCGCAGTTCCAGGCGATGGAAAGCCGCATCGAGGCGACGCAGCGCGCCGCCCTTGCCGCGCTGGACCGCGAACGCGAGCGCGCGATCCGCGAGATGGATGCGAAGCTGGCCGAGATCCAGGCCGAGAATGCCGGCCTCGTCGATCGCATCGCCGCGGCGATCAAGGCGCTGGCCGATGCGCTTGGCGAGTTCATGGCGCTGATGGCGCGGGTGACGCGGATGGGGATCGGCGCATTCCTGTCGGCGGCCGGGTCGCAGGCGCAGGAAGGCGTCAAGAACCACCTGTGGGATTCGCTGAAGGAAGCCTTCAAGGAATGGTTCTTCAACAAGGTTCCCGGCCTGCAGCTGCTGATGAACCTGCCGCCGAACTGGGTCGAGATGCTGACCGCGCTGGCGACCAGCATGATCGGCCTGATCACCGAAAGCCTGCCCCTGCTGATGCCCGCGATGGCGGGCGCGGCGATGATCTGGCTGGCCACCCAGCTTGCGCTGAAGCTGATCCCCGGCGCGGGCGCGATCATGGCGGTGATCGACGCGATCCGCGCGGCCTGGTCGCTGGTGCAGTCGCTGTTCTCGGCCGCCCGCGCCTTCCTGGAATTCGTCATGCAGGTGGCGGCGCCCGGCAATGGCGCGGCGGCCTTCGCGCGCGCCCTGGCGCATGGCATCGTCGCGGCGGTGGACATGGTGCTGACCTTCCTTGGCGTCGATGCGCTGATCCGCCGCCTGCTGGGGGCCATCGCGCGGCCCTTCGGCCGCATCGTCGCCCGCATCCAGCAGCGTTTCCGCCAGTTCATGGAGCGCCGGCGGCGGCGTAGCGGCGAGCGGCGCGCGGGCGGCCGGGGGCGGCGGCGCGACGACGGTGACGACCG
>NZ_VCBQ01000248.1:0-1699 GCF_006386455.1 Paracoccus sp. FO-3
GCAGCCGTAACAGCCGTCCAGACAGCAAAGCCCGGGCCGGTCGCCGCGTCCTAGCGGCGGCCCGACCCGCTGCGTTCAGCGCCCGGCTGGCGCGGCATAGACGGCCGACCAGAAGCGGGTCCGGCCATCCGCGCCGGTGGCGTGGCCGATGCCGAACTGCCGGACCTGCGGGATCAGGATATTGGCCCGGTGCCCGCTGGAGCTGTTCCATTCCCCCAGCACCTGGTCGGCGCCGTAGGGGCCGGCGGCGATGTTCTCGGCGGTGATGCGCGGCGCATATCCCAGCGCCTTGAGCCGTTGCGCCGGGCCGCTGCTGCGGCTGCCGGCATGGCTCATCCGGCCGCGCTGCGCCATGTCGCAGGCATGGGCGGCCGCGGCCTGCGACAGCAGGGCATTGGCCTGGACCGCGGGCAGCCCGGCCTGGCTGCGGGCGCGGTTGGTGGCGCTGAGGCCGGAACGGACGACCTGCGGGCTGGGGGTGCTGCATTCGACCAGGCCCGGCGCCGAGACCTGCACGTCATAGGCCTTGTCCGGCCCGGCGCTTGGCGGCGCGGTGCAGGCGGCAAGCAGCAGGCAGGCCGCAACCGCGGTGCATGCGGGGTGGGGGATTTCGTGCGGCATCGTGTTTTCCTCCTGATGCGATGGAAGAACGCCTGCGGCACGACTGGAAAAACCTGAACGAAAGCACGATGGAAATGCGGGTCGCGGCGCCCTGGGGCTGTGCCGGCGATCTTCGGACACGTCATGCGTGTAGAACGACCCGGAAGGGGACATGGTTCCTGATCCGCTGCGGCGCTGGAACAAGGCCGCTTGCGGGCGCTTCACCTGGTCCTCGCGGAATTCTCGTGCAAATCCCAGGGAGAAACGACCGATGAGCCGCCCGATCAGGCGTGAGGCGGCCGGCCCAGCCCCCGATACAGCCCCCGATGCAGGCCGGCCATGGGGGTGCTGGTGACGGGGGCGACGGGGCTGATCGGGCAAAGCGTCTGCACCCGGCTGGTCGCCGACGGCCATGTCGTCCTGGGCACCACCCGCAGCGCCGCGCCGGCGGCACCCGGCGCGGTCTCGGGCTGGATCCGGGTGGATTTCCGCCAGGCGCGCGAGCCCGAGACCTGGCTGCCGCATCTTCGCGACATCGACGCGGTGGTGAACTGCGTCGGCGTGCTGCAGGACAATGCGCGCGAGGATACCGCCGCCGCCCATGCCACCGGGGCCGAGGCGCTGTTTCGCGCCTGCGCGGCGGCGGGGGTGCGGCGGGCCGTGCATTTCTCGGCCATCGGGTGGACCGGCGGCAGGCCTCGGCCTATTCGGCCAGCAAGCTCAAGGGCGACAGGGCGCTGATGGCGCTGGACCCGGACTGGGTGATCCTGCGGCCCTCGGTGGTGCTGGGCGGGCCGGTCTTTGGCGCCAGCGCGCTGATCCGCGGCCTGGCGGCCCTGCCCGTGCTGCCGGTGATGCCCGAGACCGGCCCCCTGCAGGGGGCGGCGCTGGAGGATGTGGCCGAAACCGTGGCGTTCTTCGTCCCGCCCGACCGGCCGGCACGGCTGGCGCTGGAACTGGCCGGGCCAGAGCGACTGTCCTTTGCCCAGGTGGGGGCGCTGCATCGCGCCTGGCTGGGCTGGCGCCCGGCGCGGCCGCTGGCGCTGCCTGGCTGGTGGCGGGCCTGCTTTACCGGGCGGGCGACCTGGCGGGCAGGCTG
>NZ_VCBQ01000249.1:0-1698 GCF_006386455.1 Paracoccus sp. FO-3
ATCCACCCCATCAAAAGGGGGTCTGACGCAGATTTGGTGCAGTTGAGCTTCAACCTCGCTACATTTTGGCCTTCTTTCAGGGAGGTTACCGATGGCGTCATGGTTTTCACGCCGAGATTTTCTGCCGGCAGGGCTTACGGCCGATCAGATCGAGCTCGATGGCAATACCATCCGTATCCATGCCCGCTCTTCGGCGGCCGCGGCCGCCTGTCCACACTGCGGGAGCATTTCGGAGCATGTCCACAGTCGGTATCGACGTCGCCCGGCCGATGTTCCTGCGCATGGGCGAGCCGTGGAAATCGTCTTGCAGGTTCGTCGCTTTCGCTGCCGCGCGCCCGGCTGTCCGGCCCGGATTTTCGCCGAACGGTTTCCGTCCGGCGTCACCCGACCGCATATGCGACGCACCTCGCGCTTGCAGGATCTTGTGCGTCACCTCGGTCTTGCCCTCGGCGGACGACCTGCTCAGGCGCTCGCCCGGCGCCTTCTCGTGCCTGCAAGCAAAGACACGTTCTTGCGTGGGGCGCGGAGCCTGATGGGCCCCGTCTCCGAACCACCGCGTGTCATCGGCATCGATGACTGGGCATGGCGCAAGGGGCAGCGTTACGGCACGATGATCTGCGACCTGGAACGGCGGCAGGTGATCGACCTGCTGCCCGATCGCGAGCCTGCCACCGTGGAAGCGTGGCTCCGCGCACATCCCGGCATCCGGATTATCGCCCGCGACCGCAACGGCGGCTATGGCGGTGCCGCCACCCGTGCCTTGCCACAGGCGGTTCAGGTCGCCGATCGTTGGCATCTGCTTGAGAACGCGAGTGCCGCATTCCTGGCGGCCGTGCAGCGCAGCATGCCCGTCATCCGCAGGGCGATCGGGGCGAAGACGCTCGATCCCGCGCTGCTGACGGCAGCGGAAAGGCTGCAATACGAAGGCTTTCGGCGTCGCCAGCAAACCAATCGGATGGTGAGGACGATGGCCGATGAGGGCCTGCCCATCAAGCGTATCGTCCGCTCGACCGGCCTCAGCCGCAAGCTCGTTCGCCAGATCCTGCGTGGCGAGCGCGAAGATGTCTTCCGCATCCGCGAAAGCAGTCTGACACCCTGGCTGCCACGGCTGGAGCGGGAATGGAACGGTGGTTGCCGGAATGGCGCCGAGCTTTGGCGCCGCCTCAGGGAGGATGGTTTCCGCGGCAGTCTTCGGGTCGTCGGAGAATGGGCGACACGCCAGCGCCGCGCCGAGCAAGCTGTGCCGAACGGGATGGGGAAATCGCCACCTGCCCGCAGGATTGCGCGGCTCCTGACCATGGGGCGGGATCACCTGTCCAGAGCCGATGCGCTTCAGGTCGCGCAGATCGAAGCGGCATCGCCAGCCCTTGCGACCGCCCGGGCGCTCGCCGACAGGTTCACGGATATGGTTCGAAACGGGCGTGAGGATGTCTTGGCCAGCTGGCTCGATGAGGCGGCAGACAGCATGATCGCTTCCTTTGCCCGTGGCCTTCGCAGCGACTGCGCCGCCGTTGCCGCCGCCTTGCGCGAACCTTGGTCGAACGGGCAGACAGAGGGGCAGATCAATCGGCTGAAGACCCTCAAACGCCAGATGTATGGCCGCGCCAACATCGATCTGCTCAGGGCACGGCTCCTCGCCCCGGCGTAAACCAGAAAATGCACCAACTTTGAGTCAGACCCCCTTTTGATGGGGTGGAT
>NZ_VCBQ01000025.1:0-55536 GCF_006386455.1 Paracoccus sp. FO-3
TGAGCCTGGTGATGCATCGCGCCGCACCGCAGGTGCGGCGGCATCGAGGACGCAGGCATGGAAAACCCGCGCGCCAATTGCCGGCGGCGCCATTGTCTTTTTGCAGCGTGGTGATTTATCCGGCGATGCCGGCGGTCATCGCATTCAAGGATTATAATGTTGATGCGTGGCCATGTTTCCCCCGTTGGCGGCTGTCGCCGTTGTTATTCTTCGCGAATCTGACGGACGCGTTCTTTCCTGATAGGCGGGCGGGGGAATTGGCGTCAAACCAAACCTGCCTTTTACCGGGCGGGTCAAAGCCGTCCCCTATTCGACCCATAGGGCGCGGCTATCCGCAAGCCGGCGGATTCGGGAATAGCCAATGCCTATGCGCCCGCCGCGCTTTCCGATGCATGAAAAAACCCGCTGTAACCTTGGGGCGGGGCGGAAAAGACTGGGGCGACGAACCTTGGATATGCGGGCGAAAGATGGACGGCAGCACCTCCAGCACGAACCCTGTCGCTGCCGGCGCGCCGATGCGCCCGGCAGCGGATCCGCCGCCTGCCGCGCATCTTCACGCGACCTTCCTGATTGCCGGATTGTGCTGTTCGACGCTGATGACGGCCCGGCTGGTATTGCCCAGCATGGCGCTGGAGCAGGGCGCGGGGGCTGCGCTGACGGGATTGCTGGCGGCGCTGTTCACGCTGGCGCCGATGCTGCTGAACCTGCGCTTCGGCCGCTGGGCCGATCGCGTCGGCACCCTGCGGCCGGCCATGGTCTCGGCGGGGCTGATCGCGGGGGCAAGCATTCCCGGACTGCTTCGGCCCGGACTGGCGCAGCTGCTGCTGGCGGCGGGGCTGATCGGGGCGGGCACCATGTTCGCCCATGCGGTCGCCACCCGCGCCGTGGCCCAGTCCAGCCCGACCGAGGCGGCCAGGGCGCGCAACCTGGGCACCATGTTGCTGTTCTATGCGCTGTTCCAGTTCCTGGGCCCCATCGCCGGGGCCGTCGCCCTTGAGCAGGGCGGCGCAAGGCCGGCCCTGGCCGTCACCTGCCTGCCCGGCGCGCTGGCGCTGCTGCTGCTTGGCCGGGGGCGGCATGTCTTTCGCGGCCCGGCGGGGGCGACGCGCGCCATGCCGCGGCGGCGGGGCGACCTGGTGATGCTGCCGGACTTGCGGCGCTGGCTTGTGACCGGCAGCATGTTCGGGGCGGTGCTGACCGTCTATCCCTTCGTCGTCTCGGTCCATGCCGCCATGATCGGCCTGTCCACGACGCAGGCCAGCCTGGTGCTGGGCGCCTGTTCGGCGGGCACCATCGTCGCGCGGCTTTGCGTGGCGCCCGTCGTGCGGCTGGTCCGGTTGCCGCTGGCGCTGGCGGCGGCGCTGATGCTGGGCGCGCTGGTCTATGCGCTGCTGCCCGCCATGACGGGCCTTGGCCTGTTCCTGGCGGGCAGCGCGGTGCTGGGGCTGTCGCTGGGCATGGGAGTGCCCATCGCGCTGAGCCTGCTGATGGGCACCACGCCCGAAGGGCGGGCCAACGAGACCATGGGCCTGTCCATGACCCTGACCAATTTCATCCAGACGCTGTTGCCGCTGCTGCTGGGCACCACGGGCGAGCATCTGGGCGTGGCGGGCATGGTCTGGGCCATGGCCGCGGGCATGGCGGCATGCGCGGTGCTGGCCGCGCGCGGGCGCTAGGGCGGGCCGCGCGTGTTGACAGCCGGCGGGTGCGGCGCGATACCCGGACGCAGAAAATCCCCGGTTCCGCGCGGTATTCCATGGCCTTCAATCGCCTGCACCTGATCCGACAGGTCGATCTGTTCTCGCTGAAGCTGTTTCTGTCGGCGGTCGAGGAGCGACAGATCGGCCGCGCGGCCATGCGCGAGAACATCTCGGCCTCGACCGCGACGAAACGGATCCAGGATCTCGAGGAGATCGCCGACGTCAAGCTGTTCGAGCGGACTCCCTCGGGGGTGGTGCCGACCCCGGCGGGGCGCGTGCTGGAACGCTACCTGCGCGCGATCTTCGGCCAGCTGGACGATCTGCGCAACGAGATCTCGGCTTTCTCGGAAGGCGTGCGGGGCGATCTGGTGGTCGCCTCGGCGCGTTCGATCATCGCGCCCTTCCTCGCCAAGGAACTGGGCGATTTCAGCCGCGAGTTTCCCATGGTCGACCTGGTCGTGCAGGAGGTCGAGAACGCCCGCATCGTGCAGGCCGTGCTGGGGGGCGAGGCCGAGATCGGCGTCTTTGCCGCCGCGGCCGGGCTGGATCTTTCGGGCGCCGACGTGGTGCCCTATCGCGAGGACCGCATCGTCGCCGTGGTGCCGCGCGACCATGCGCTGGCCGGGCGCGAGTCGGTGCGGTTCAAGGACCTGATCGCGGAACGCTTCATCCCGGTGGCCGGCCTGCGCGAGGCGCTGGAGGCGGCGGCGGCCCGCAACCATGTCGAGTTCGCGCCGAAATACATGGTGCGCAGCGGCGGGGTGGCGACCAGCCTGGTGCAGGCCGGGCTGGGCGTGACCATCCAGCCCGAATGCCTGATCTATCGCGACATGCTCGACCAGGTCGCGGTCGTGCGGCTGGACGAGCCCTGGGCCAAGCGCCAGATCCTGATCGCCACCGCCCAGGGCAGGGTGCCGGGGCGCGCGGCCTCGGTGCTGATGGCGCAGCTTCTGGATCGCCCGCCCGCCTCGGCCTGATCGCGGCCTGGTCGGGGCCACAGGTTTTTCCGATAGCCTGCATCGCTTCGGCCTGCCGAGATTGTTCTGGCCTGCCGCCCGGCATTTGCATGAAAATCGGTGGCGATACCAGACGCAGGGACGGGATCGGCCCCTGCGCGTGAAAATCGCGATGATCCGCGAAATGGGAGGAAACGACATGAAACCGATCAGCCTGGCGCTGGCCGCCGCTTTCGGCCTAGCCACGATGGCGCAACCCGGCGCGGCGCAGGATGCCGTGCATCTGAAGCTCGCCCATGGTTATCCGGCGACGCATTTCCTGTGGGAACACGGGGTGGCGCGCTTCGTGGACCGCGTGGCCGAGCAGACCGGCGGCAAGGTGACGTTCGAGGTCTTTCCCAACAGTCAGCTGGGCAAGGACCAGCTTGCGCTGCTGTCCAGCGGGCTGGCCGATGTCGCGCTGCTGACCCCGGCGATCGCGGGCGGAAAGCTGCCCCTGACCTCGGTGACCGAGCTTCCCGGCCTGTTCGGCACCTCTTGCGAGGCGACCCGGAAGTTCTCGGAAATCGCCAAGGAGGGCGGGCCGCTCAACGAAGCCGAATACAAGCCGCTCAAGCTGCATGTGCTCTATGTGCTGACCGTCCCGCCCTATACGGTCATCACCACGAAAAAGCCGGTCGCCTCGCTTGCCGACATGTCGGGGCTCAAGATCCGGGTGGCGGGCAACGCCATGACCAAGACCGTCGGCGCGCTTGGCGGCGTGCCGGTGCAGATCCCCGGCCCCGAGATGTTCGACGCCCTGACCCGCGGCACGGTCGATGGCGCGCTTTATTCGCACATGGCGCTGCCCTCGCTGAAGCTCGATCAGCTGTTCAAGTATTCGGTCGGCGGCATGTCGCTGGGCGGCGGCAGCGTCGTGCTGGCCATGTCGGACCGGGCCTGGGAAGCGCTGCCCGAGGATGTGAAGGCCGCGATGAACGAGGCCGGCCCGATCACCGAGATCGAAAGCTGCAGCTGGCAGGACGAGCAGGAGGCGAGCTTCAGCAAGGAGCTGGCCGAAGAGCGCGACTGGCAGATCGCCACGCTTTCCCCCGAGGAAAAGGCGCAATGGGAGGCGCGGATCACCGAGGTCGCCAAGGACTGGGCGGCCGAGATGGAATCCACCGGCAAGCCCGGCGACGCCATCCTCGAGGCGTTCCGCAACGCCAAGGGGACCGAGTAGGCCGTGGCGCCGCCCGTGCTTTCCGTCGGCCGCGCCGGCGCCGTGGGCGTCCTTGAACTGGCCCGCCCGGACAAGTTCAACGCCATCACCCACGAGGTGTTTCGCCTGATGGCCGAGGCGCTGGACGCCTTCGAGGCGGAAGGCTCGGGCATCCGCGCGGTGCTGGTCTGCGCGCAGGGCCGGCATTTCTGCACCGGCGGCGACCTGGCCGAAGCGCAGTCGATGGAGGGCGACCCGGCGGCGCTCGCGCGCTACCTGGAGGACATGAACCGGGGGCTGTGCCGGCTCGAGGCCAGCCTGCTGCCGGTCGTGGTGGCCTGTCAGGGGCTGGCGCTGGCGGGCGGGCTGGAGCTGGCGCTTTGCTGCGACGTGGTCTTTGCCGCCGGCGATGCCCGTTTCGGCGACCAGCATGCGCAATACGGGCTGGTGCCGGCCTGGGGCGCGACCCAGCGCCTGCCGCGGCTGGTCGGCATGAAGCGGGCGCTGGACCTGATGTATTCCGGCCGCTGGATCGACGCGGCGACCGCCGAAGGCTGGGGCGTGGTGAACCATGTCGTCGCGGCAGAGGGGCTGCGCCAGGCGGCGCTGGACTATTGCGCGGATCTGGCGGGGAAAAGCCGGCCCGGACTGCGCGCCATGAAGGAGCTGGCGCGGGCCTCGGAAAGCCTGCCGCTGGAGCAGGGCTTGCGCTCCGAACAGGCCAGGGTGGTCGCCGTCATGCAGGGCCCGGACCCGCAAGAGGGGATCGCGGCCTTCCTGGAAAAGCGCGCGCCGCGCTTTAGCGGCTGACCAGCGCGCCGGGGTGTTCCGCCCTGGCGCCGCCCTGCCCCTGCCGCCCCAGCCCGCCGTCCAGGCAGGTCGTTATGATGAGATGGCAGACATCGTCGATGCTCATGCGGCTGGGGCGATACCATTCGATGCTGCGGCTCATCGTGCCGATCAGGAAGGGCACCACCAGGCGAATGTCCATGTCGTTGCGAATCTCGCCCTCGCGCATGCCTTCGGCGACAAGGTCGTGCCAGATCCGGGCATAGGCGCGGCGCTCCTCGCGCTTGCGGCGCTTGAGCGTCGGCGGCAGATGCTCCCACACGCGCATGAACGAGGCCGAGTTGTTGTCGCCGGACAGGAAGGCGGTGATATGCGCCCGCATCGCTGCTGCGATCCGGTCCCGCACCGGCGCCGAGGCGCCCAGTTCCGCCACCGCCTGCGTCACCGCATCCGAGACCATGGCGATGCTGGCGCTGAGCAATTCGTCGAGGATCTGTTCCTTGGACTTGAAGTGGTAGTAGAAGCTTCCCGCCTTCATGCCCACGCGGTCGGCCAGTTCCCGCAGGTTGCATTCGCCATAGCCCTTTTCGGCGAAAAGCCGGGCGGCGGCGGCCAGGATCTCGCCCCGAGTGGTCTCGGCCTTGCGGGGCTTCGGACGGCGCTTTGGTTCGGGGGGCGTTTCCGGCATGGTCCTGGCTTTGCTTGTCCTGTTCGGCCCTATTGATCAGCCGCGCGGAAACGGGTTTGTCAACCGCGGTCGTTGCGCCTTGGCATAGGCGTATCCTATGGCCGCGGCGGATCGCGCCGCCGTCGCGGGCCCAACCCGGCCGCCTGCCCCGATCAGCTCATCCCTGGCGGCTTCTTGCGGCGGGGTCGGGTCGCCGCTGGGCATCCACGCCGCGCGCGCCGACCCACACGCCGGTCGCGATCAGCTGCTCGACCTCGGCGCGCAGCAGATCCTGCACCGATTGCGCGGCCCGGCCCAGCGGCCGGGCGGCGTTCCAGGCCAGGTTGGCGCGCCGCCACAGCCGGGGTCGCGCAAAGCGGCGCACGGACACCAGGCCCTTCGCCGCCTCTTCGGCCACCGCATGCCAGGGCAGGACCGAACAGCCATAGCCATCCGCCACCAGCCGCTTGATGCAGGGATAGGAGTCGATCTCGATGGCGGGATCGACCTGCAGGCTCTCGGCGCGCAGGCTGTGCTCGACCATGCGGCGCAGGCCGTGGGCCTCGCTGGGCAGGATCAGCGGGCTGTCCGCCAGGATCGCCAGCCCCGCCTCGTCCGCCGGCGCGCCCGGCGGGGCAAGCAGGACCAGTTCTTCCTCGAGCAGGGGGGACGAGCGCAGGCCGGCTTCCCCGATCTCGCCGTAAAGCACGCCCAGTTCGATCCTGCCCTCGCGCAGCCAGTCGCGGACAAAGCCGCTCATCGCCTCGGCGACGACGATCTTGATGCGCGGATATTGCGCGCGCGCCCTGGCGATCAGCGGCACCGACAGGATCACGCTGATCGTGCCCGGCAGGCCGATGCGCACCACCCCCGAAGGCTGGTCGCCCAGGCCCCGCAACTCTTCCTCCAGGCTGTGCATCTCGGCCAGCAGGCCCCTGGCCCGCGCGGCCAGATGCAGCCCCGCCTCGGTCGGGGTCACGCCGCCTGCGCTGCGCAGCAGAAGCGTGGTGCCCAGTTCCTCTTCCATCTTGCGCACATGCAGCGACAGGGCCGGCTGGGCGACGCCCAGGCTGGCCGCGGCGCGCGAAAACGCGCCCTCGTCCACGATGGCAACGAAATAGCGCATTTGTCGCAGATCCACGTCGGCCTCATCGGTTGGCGGCTGGCGGGCATAGAAGCATGTCTTGCGCCGGATGGCGAGGCGGGGGCGGCCGCCTCAGCGCGGCATCCCGGCGGCGGCCGGGGCTGCCGCCTGCCGCCGATACTGCGTGGGCGAGCAGGCCATGATCCGCTTGAACGCCGTGCTGAACGAGCTTTCGGATTCGTAGCCCAGCGAAAAGGCGATGGCGGCGACGTTCTCGTTGCCGCTGCGCAGCCGGTCCGCCGCCATCAGCATCCGCCAGCGCGCCAGGTAGTCCATGGCCGTGCTGCCCACCAGCGCCTTGAAGCGCTGCGCAAAGACGGTGCGCGAGATCCCGGCGACGCGCGCCAGGTCCTCCAGCGTCCAGCGGCGGGCGGGCTGGGCATGGATGGCGGCGATGGCGGGGCTGATCTGCGGATCGGTCAGCGCCAGCAACCATCCCGGCGGCAGTTCGGTGGCGCTGTCCAGGAACAGCCGCAGCACCTGGACCAGCATCAGATGCGCCAGGTGGGTGGACATCAGCGCGCTGCCCGGCTGCCGGCCGCGCAGCTCGGCGGCCCATTGATCCAGCAGCCAGCGCAGCACCTCGGCCTGGGCCGAGGCCCTGGGAATGTTGACGATGGGCGGCAGCGCGTCGAACAGCACGGCGGCATGGCTGCCGGAAAAGGAAAAGCGGCCGCTGATCAGGAACACCTCGCCACCGCCGTCATGGACGGCGATCCCGTCGCGGGCGGCCGCCTCGAGGATGGCCTTGCCGCTTGCCGCCGGCAGGGCGAGGTCGGAGGACAGCACGAAGCCGTGGCCGCTGTTCAGCAGGAAGCAATCGCCCTCGTTCAGGCGGATCGGCTGTTGCTGCCCCTCGACCACGCCCCAGCAGCCGCCGCGCATGACGGCGGTGAACTTGATCCCCGCGTGCGGGGGGAAGGCGAAGGACCAGTCCCCTGCGGCATCGAAGCCGGCATAGAACTGACCTTGCGGCCGCAGCAGCGACAGCACGTCCGAAAGCGGGTCCATCCTGAAATCCGTACGATCGAATAAGAATAGCGGACTTTCTAGCATGGGTCGTTCGCAGATCAATCCCTATCTATGCCCTCGACCGAACGCCTTGCGCGTTCAGCCGCCCGTGGATGGGCGGTCCGGTCCCGTCATTCAAAGGAAAACCGACATGAAACGCTTGCAGGACAAGGTCGCCATCGTCACCGGCGCGGGCAGCGGCACCGGCATGGGCGCGGTGATCGCCCGCGTCTTCGCCGAGGAAGGCGCGACCGTCGTCGTGACCGCCAATGCCAACCGGCAGGAGAACATGGACCGGCTGGTCGCCGAGATCACGGCCAAGGGGCAGCGCGCCTCTGCGGCGGTGCTGGACGTGACGCGGCAGGACCAATGGGCCGCGGTCGTGGCCGATACCATCGACCGCCATGGCCGCATCGACATCCTGATCAACAACGCCGGCACGCCGGGGCCGCGCGACGGCAGCTGGGACAAGGCCACGGCCGAGGATTTCCACCATGTCATCGACGTGAACCTGAACAGCCAGTTCTACGGCATCAAGGCCGTCGCGCCGCAGATGGAGCGGCAGGGCGGCGGCGCCATCGTCAACATCTCCTCGGCCGCGGGCATCATCGTGTTCCCGGACGTGCCACCGGGCTACAGCGCCTCGAAAGGGGCAAGCCGCCACCTGACCAAGGCCGCGGCGGTGGATTTCGCCCGCCGCGGCATCCGCGTCAACGGCATCTATCCCGGCCTGATCGACACGCCCATGGCCACCCATTTCACCGAAGACCCCGAGATGCTGGAGGGCCTGCTGAGGGGCATTCCCATCGGCCGCGTCGGCACCTCCGAGGAAATCGCCAGGGCGGCGCTGTTCCTGGCCAGCGACGAAGCCTCCTACGTCATCGGCGCCGAGCTGGTGGTCGATGGCGGCCTGACCATCATCTGAGCGAAAGAAAGAACATGAGCTACCAACCGAAAACCTGGCTGATCACCGGCGCCTCGTCCGGCTTCGGCAAGGCGCTGGCCGAGGCGGTCGTCGCCCATGGCGACAATGCGGTGATCACCGCCCGCCGCCTCGACCGGCTGCAAGAGATCGCGCGCGGCCACGAGGATCGCGTGCTGCCGCTGGCCCTGGACGTGACCGATGCGGCTGCGCGCGACAGGGCGGTGGCCAAGACGCTGGCGCGCTTTGGCCGCATCGACGTTCTGGCCAATGTCGCCGGGCGCGGCGTGGCGGGCGCTTGCGAGGAGTTCAGCCTTGACCAGCTGCGCGAGCAGATGGAGCTGAACTTCTTCGCCGCGGCCGAGATGACCCGCGCCGTGCTGCCGCAGATGCGGGCGCAGGGCGCGGGCAACATCCTGACCGTCAGCTCCATCGCCGGGCTGGTGGCGATGAACGCGGCCGGCCCCTATTGCGCGGCGAAATTCGCCATCGAGGGCTGGACGGAATCGCTGGCCATCGAGGCCAAGCCCCTGGGCATCCACGTCACCCTGGTCGAGCCCGGCGCCTTCCGCACCGAATTCGCCGGCGACGCGAACATGCGCCCGGTCCATCGCATCGACGCCTGGCGCCCGATGGTCGAGACCTTCGAGGGCTATCTGGAAAGCTCGGCCGGCAAGCAGATGGGCGACCCGGCGAAGGCCGCGCAGCGGATGCTGGAGGTGGTGGCCAGCGACGCCCCGCCCACGCGCCTGATGCTGGGCCGCGACGCCTGGTCGATCTGGGACGCCACCATCGCCGGGCGCCTGGAAGACATGAACGCCTGGCGCGTGCGCGGCGAGGACACGGCTTTCGACGGTGCCGACGTCGTCGAGATCGCGCTTTAGGCAACTGCGCAACCCGCCGCCCATCGCGGCACTGACAATCTTTTCGTAAAGGACAATGACATGAGCAAGATCTGGTTCATCACCGGCGCCTCCTCGGGCTTCGGCAAGGCGCTGGCCGAGGCGGTTCTGGCGCGCGGCGACAGCGCCGTGCTGACCGCCCGCCGCGCCGCCCCGCTGCAAGAGATCGCGGCCGGCCACGGCGACCGCGCCCTTGCGCTGCAACTGGACGTGACCGACGCCGCCGCCCGCGGCCGGGCGCTGGCGCAGGCGACCGGGCAATTCGGCCGCATCGATGTGCTGGCCAATATCGCCGGCGCAGGCTCCTATGGCGCGCTCGAGGAATTCACCCCCGAGCAGATCCGCGCCCAGATGGAGCTGAACTTCTTTGCCGCCGCGGAACTGTCGCGCGCGGTGCTGCCGCAGATGCGTGCGCGGAAGTCGGGCCATATCCTGAACCTGACCAGCATCGCGGGCCTCGTGGCTTTCCCCGGCAGCGGCCTCTACAACGCGTCCAAGTTCGCGCTGGAAGGCTTTACCGAGGCGCTGCATCACGAGGTCAAGCCGCTGGGCATCCGGGTGACGCTGATCGAGCCGGGTGCCTTCCGCACCGGCTTCGCCGGCAGCGCGGCGATGAAGGCCGAGGGCCGGATCCAGGATTACGCGGCGCTGAATGCGGGGATGGAGGACTATTACGCCACCCAGGACGGCCAGCAGATGGGCGATCCGGTCAAGGCCGCGCAGGTCATCATCGACATGGTGGACGGCGACACGGCCCCGGTGCGGCTGATGCTGGGCGAGGACGCATACCAGCTGTGGGAAGGCGCCGTCGCCTCGCGCGCCCGCGACCTGGCGACCTGGCGCCAGCGCGGCGAGGATACGGCCATTCCCGGCGCGCTGAAGAACACCGCCCAGGCGCTGTAGGATCGGCCCCTGCGCCCAGGGCCCGGCGGATGGCATGACGGACGCCGCCTCCCGCGCGGGGGCGGCGTTCTTGCTGTCCGGCCGCCGGCCGCCGGCGACGGCATCGGCGAAGAAAGCTTCCCGTTGCGCGCCCCGCCGCGGCCCCGTCCGCGTCACATCCCGTCGAGGTAGCGTTCCGCGTCCAGGGCGGCCTGGCAGCCGCTTGCGGCGCTGGTGACGGCCTGGCGATAGATCTGGTCCTGCACGTCGCCCGCGGCGAAGACGCCGGGGATCGAGGTCTGGGTCGCCATGCCGTGCCGCCCGCCCTGGGTGACGATATAGCCGCCGTCCATCTCGATCTGCCCGGCGAAGAGGTCGGTGTTGGGATGATGGCCGATGGCGATGAAGACGCCGTCCACCGCGATCTCGTCGACGGTCCCGTCCGCGGTGCTGCGCAGCCGGACATGGGTCACGCCGCGGTCGTCGCCCAGAACCTCGTCGATCTGGCTGTTCCAGCGCAGGGTGATCTTGCCGGCGGCGACCTTCTCCATCAGCTTGTCCTGCATGATCTTTTCGCAGCGCAGCTTGTCGCGGCGGTGGACCAGCGTGACATGGCTGGCGATATTGGCCAGATACAGCGCCTCTTCGACGGCGGTATTGCCGCCGCCGACCACGGCGACCGGCCTGCCCTTGTAGAAGAAGCCGTCGCAGGTCGCGCAGGCCGAGACGCCGCGGCCCATCATCGCCTGTTCGGACGCCAGTCCCAGGTATTTCGCCGAGGCGCCGGTGGCGATGATCAGCGCGTCGCAGGTGTAGCTGCCATTGTCGCCCTGCAGCCGGATCGGCCGGGCGGCCAGGTCGGCTGCGTTGATGTGGTCGTGGACATAGTCCGTCTCGAAGCGCTCGGCATGTTGCTGGAAGCGGACCATCAGGTCGGGGCCCTGCACGCCCTCGGCATCGGCGGGCCAATTGTCTACGTCGGTGGTGGTCATCAGCTGCCCGCCATGCGCCATCCCGGCGATGAGCATGGGCCTGAGATTGGCGCGGGCGGCATAGATCGCGGCGGTATTGCCGGCCGGGCCCGAGCCCAGGATGATCAGTTTCGAATGGCGTTCCGTCATGGCAGTTCCTTGGTTGGGGTTGGTTCGGCCAGCAGCGCGGCAAGGCCGGGCAGTTGCTCGACCAGCGGCTGCGGATCGTCGAGGCAGCGCAGGTCCAGCCAGACCGCGCCCTCGGCGATCCGCCCGATCACCGGCAGCGGCAGGCGGCGCAGCGCCCGCGCGATCCGCTCGGCGCTGGCGCCCGGCGCGGGGATGCGCAAGGCCAGGCTCGGCAGCTTTTCCAGCGGCAGCGCGCCCGAGCCGATCTGCGCCTGCGAGGCCGCGATCTCGGGCGCATGGCCGGCCGGCAGGGCGGCGGCCAGCGCGGGCAGGATCGCCTGGGCCATGGCCTGCATCTCGTCGGGCCGCCGGGCCAGGTGGCGCAGGGTCGGCAGCCGGTCCGCCAGCCGGTCGGGGTCGCGGTAAAGCGCCAGCGTCGCCTCCAGCGCCGCCAGCCGCACCTTGTCGAGCCGCAGGGCGCGTTTCAGCGGATGTTTCGCGCACCGTTCCACCAGGTCGCGGCGCCCGGCGATGAAGCCCGCCTGCGGCCCGCCGAGCAGCTTGTCGCCGGAAAACGTCACCAGGTCCACGCCCTCGGCCAGCGCGTCCTGCACGCTGCGTTCATGCGGCAGGCCCCAGCGCGACAGGTCGACCAGCGTGCCCGAGCCCAGGTCGTCGACCAGCGGCAAGCCGTGCCTGCGCGCCACCGGCAGCAGGTCCGGGCAGCGCGTCTCATGCGTGAAGCCTAGCACCTGGTAGTTCGAGGGATGCACCTTCAGCAGCAGCGCGGTGTCGGGGCCGATGGCGCCTTCGTAGTCGCGCAGATGGGTGCGGTTGGTGGTGCCGACCTCGCGCAGGCGGGTGCCGGCGCTTTCCATGATCTGCGGCATGCGGAACGAGCCGCCGATCTCGATCAGCTCGCCGCGCGAGACGATGGTCTCGCGCCCCTGGGCCAGCGCCGCCAGCACCAGCAGGATGGCGGCGGCGTTGTTGTTGACGATGCAGGCGGCCTCGGCGCCGGTGATCTCGGCGACCAGCGCCTGCACGGCATCGTCGCGCTGGCCGCGCCGGCCGGCGTCGAGGTCGTATTCCAGCGCCAGCGGCCCGGTCATGGCGCGGTTGGCGGCCTCGACCGCTCGCGGGGCGTAGATCGCGCGGCCGAGATTGGTGTGCAGCACCGTGCCGGTCATGTTGAGCACGCGCCTCATCGCCGGCGCGTTGCGGCTGTCGAGCCTTTCCAGCGCGGCCCCGGCCACCCTCCGGGCGGCGCTTTCCCGGTCCTCGGCCTCTGCGGTGCCGGCCAGAAGCTGCTGGCGGTATTCGTCCAGCAATTCGCGGATGCAGGCCAGGCTGGCGGCATGGCCATGCGCCTCGACGCAGGCGCGGCCGGCGGGCGTTTGCACGATCTCGTGCAGGGGCGGCAGGGTGGAAAGCTTGGATTGCATCTGTCAGTCCTTTGGGTGCCGGGTTGCTGCGGCCATGATGCGCGGCCCGGCGGCGATGCGACAGGGTCTTGGCGAGGTCACCGGAACCTCGCCGCGGCCTGGGCGATGGCGGCGATCTTGTCGCAGGCGAGGTCGCCGCAGCAGATCGGGTTGTCGGCGAAGGTGGCGAAGCCGCAATCTGGATGCAGCAGCACCCGTTCGCGCCCGAAGAGCGCGATGGCGCGCGCGATGCGGGCGGCGATATCGTCCACCGCCTCGGCCGCCTGCAGCTTCTGGTTCAACACGCCCACGCCGATGCGCGCGTCCTCGGGCAGGGCCGTCAGGATCGACATGTCGCCCGCGCGCGGCGTCGCGGCTTCCAGCAGATAGGCGCCCGCGCGGACCTGGGCCAGGGTGTCGATCAACGGCGCATAGCTGCCGCTCAGCGCCACCGACTCGTCGGGGGTCCAGTTGCCGCGGCAGACATGCAGCGCGATGCGGTCGCGGTCGAAGCCGTCGAAGACCGCGTTCAGCAGGTCGCGGGCAAAGCCCAGCTCATGCTCGGGCGCCAGCGTTTCCGACAGCGCGCCGCACATGAAGCTGCGCTTGTTCTTGGCGCCGGAAAAGACCACGTCCGACAGCACCGGCTCGTCGAACTGGATCAGCGCGGCGCCGGCCTCGACCAGCTCGGCCAGTTCCTCGCGCAGGACGCGCACGATGTCGGCGGCGATCTCTTCGCGGCTGGCATAGGCGCGGTCCGAGATGCATTCCATCCACATGGTCCGGGTCAGCAGATAGGGGCCGGGCAGGGCGACCTTGACCGGCCTGTCGGTCAGCGCGCGGGCGAAATCGACCTCATGCGCGACGATGGGGCGGGTGCGGCGCAGCCGGCCGAAGACCGCCGGGTGGCGCACATCGCCGGCGGGGATGTCGAGCGCGCGCAGCTCGGCCTCGAACTCCTCGGGGTGGTCGACCAGGGGCAGCAGGTCGGTCAGCGGGATCAGCTGGCAGTTTTCCAGCCGGGTGGCGACGAAACTGGCATAGCTGTCGCGGCGCTGTTCGCCGTCGGTGACGACATCGGCGCCGGCGCGTTCCTGCGCGGCGACGGCCAGCCGCACCGCGTCGTCTGCGGTCTGGTGAAAGGCGGCCTCGGACAGGCGGCCCTCGACATGGGCGTGCATGGCCTCGACCATCCAGCGCGGCCGCGGCCACGAGCCCATGCCCATCACCGCCAGCGGCGGCACCGGCGGGACGGGGCGCGCTACCCGCGGCGGCAGGGGGGCCGGTTCGGCGGGAACGGCGGGCGGCGGCTCGGCCCGGCGTTCCGACAGCGCGCCCTTGCAGATCAGGAAGGATCGCTGCCTTCCCTCGCGATGGACCGACAGGAACGCGTTGCCGGTCATCCGGCACCAGGCCGGCAGATCCTCGTCGACCGAGATCTCGGTCGAGAGGATCTCCAGCAGGCCGCCGCGCGGCAGCGGGTCGATATGCTTGCGGATCAGCAGCAAAAGGCCGTTGCCGCAATCCAGGTCGCCGCCGTCGAAGGACACGTCGGGCGGCAGCGGATGGGGGGTGGTCATGGGCGGTTCCTCCGGCGAAAGGGGGCCGCCGGCTGCCCGGCGGGCCATGGGTCAGCCGCGGCGGCGGCGGGCCAGTTCATAGCCGATCGCGCCCGAGGCGATCACCGCCACGGCAAGCGTCAGCAACAGCGCGGGCGACAGCGGCGCCCCGGCCGGGACCGGCACCACCGAGGCGGTCATCGGCGCAGCCGCCGGGGCCGGGGCCACGCCGCCCTCGGGCCTGGCCAGCGTTTCCAGCGCGACCTGGGTGCCGTAGCTGCGCGCCAGCAGCACCCGGCCCAGATCCTTGAAGATCGACTGGCCGGTGACGCGGCCCTGTCCCAGCACCAGGTCCACATTGGCGATCTGCGGCCCGCCCAGATCGGCCGAGCGGTTGCCCTGCCTGTCCTCGACATGCCAGGAGGTGACGTGATCGCCCTCGACGCTGTTGACCACGACCTTGAAATAGCCCTCGGGCCCGTCGACGGACTGGCCGGGTTTCAGGCGGATTTCCTGCTTGTTGGTCAGCATGAAGCCGAAGGCGTGGCCGGTCGGGCAGGTCACGGGCCAGACCGCGAAACGCGGGTCGCGGGCGAAATCGGCGCCGTAGTCGAAGGCGAAGGCATCGCCGTAGACCTTGAGACTGACCTTGCCGCCCTCGAACGCCGCGGGCCAGGGCGACAGGAACGCCACCACGTCGCCATGCTCGAACACCAGCGCCTTGCGGGCGTCGTGGTCCTCGATCAGCCGGTCGGACAGCACCGGGCCGAGGGTCTTGGCGGCGACGACCGCGCCGCCCTCGACCAGTTCCACCGTCGCGGTGCCGGCGGCCTCATCCACCGCGGCGACGCGCAGGGTCTGCCCGCCCATGGTCCAGGCGTCGCCCGGCGCGGCGAGGCCCTTGAACACCTCGGTCTCGGCATAGGTCATGCGGTCCATCCGCACCCCGGCCAGCCAGTCGAACACCAGCGCCTCGCGGCTCATCTCGCGCAGCTTGCCCTGGTTGTAGAGCTGGGCGAAGGAATTGCCCCACCAGTTCGGTTCCGTGGTGGAAAAGGCGGGCGAGCCGAAGGCCCATTCCCAGTCGAGGCCGGAAATGGTGCGCACATGCAGGGTGTGGTTCACCATCTGCTCGTGCCCGATGCTGGCGTAGTAGTGATAGACGGTGCCGCCCACCGCCACCGCCTGGCCGGCGGGGATGGTCACGTCCTTCTGCATCACCACGGTCATGTCGTAGTCGATATAGGTCGCGGTCCGGCCCAGGATCGGCACCTTCTCGCCGCGCAGGGCGACCTCGCCGCCCCAGCTGTCCTCCAGATAGGCCAGCCCGCCCGGCGGGATGACGACCTCGCCGTTCTCGACCCGGCTCTGGCGGATCAGCACGCTGTCGTGCTTCAGCGAGCGGCGGTCGAAGTCGTCGAAGGTCTCGAGCCCCTGATGCAACCCCGGCAGGCCCGCGACATAGGCCGGGTTCACCCCGCGCTCGGTCGGCAATGAGAACGGTGGCGGGGCGATCTCGGCCGCGGCCATGGGGTTGGCCAGGGGCCAGCCGTCCCTGGGTGGGATCAGCAGGGCGGAATCCTCGGCATGGACGGGGGTGGCAAGGGCGGCCGCGCAGGCGAGGGAAAGGAAGATGCGTTTCATGGCCATCCCCTATGGATTCACGCGCCGCGCGGGCAGCGCGCAGGATCCGGCCCGGCGCGAGAGGAACAGCATCCCCCAGCCGGTCAGGGCCAGCGTGTTCACCAGCAACAACCATTTCGGCACGCCCGCCAACGCCGATCCGATGACGCCGAGGCCCACCACCGACAGCACCGGGGCAAGGCAGGACACGCAGACCGCGCCAAGCGCCATCAGCCCGCCGCCCGCCGCGATGGCGCCGCCGCCCTTGCGCCCGGTCCGCAGCGCAAAGACGGCGAAGGCCACCGCCACGCCCACCGTGGCCGCCGTCAGATATTCCTGCTTGCGCAGGAAACTGACGGCGAAGGCGCGGTTGCGGTCGAAGGTCAGGGTGCCGGAGGCGACGAACTCTTCCGGCAGGAAGCCGCAGTCGAGCGCGTCGGCGACCGACCTGGGCATCTCGAACAGCAGGAACGACAGGCCGACATAGGCGGCGCAGGCCAGCACGAAGGCCGCGAGCATGGGTTTCCAGCGGGTCATGTCAGTAGCAGATCGAGGGGGCGCCGTCGGACATGAACTCGACCAGCTTGGCACCGCCCACCACCTTGGCCCCCGCGATCAGGCTGTCCTCGTCCAGCCCGCGCTTCTTGAAGCAGGGCGAGCAGACGTAGATCTCGCCCCCGGCCTCGGCAAAGCTGGCCATCAACTCGGCAAGCGGCGCGAAGCCTTCCTCGTGGATGCCGTCGGCATAGCCTTTCTGCGACAGCCGGGTGCCCTCGATGGACAGGAAGACGACGGCCTCCTTGTCCGAGGCGACGGCGGCATTGGCCACCACGAAGCCGACGGTGGCCTTGTCGGTATTGTCGCGGGCGCAGCTGATCGAGACGACGAATTTTCCGGGCATGGGTTTCTCCTGATTGATGCGGGTCGGGTTCAGCTCCAGTCGTCGCGCGACCGGATCCAGAACGAATGGGTGGCCGGGTCGTGGCGCAGCAGGTCGCAACGCGTCATGCGGCACCAGGCGGGAATGTCCTCGGGCGCGCCGGGATCGGTGGCGACGACGCGCAGCACCCGCCCCGGCATCTTGCGCAAGCGGATGCGCAACAGCACCACCAGCTCGCCGCAGCCGAGCGCGCCGGCATCGAAGACGGTTTCGTCGGTCATTCCGGCTGGTCCTCGGCCAAGGCCCGGCTGCCGGATCGGGGCGATCCGGGGTTCGGGGCGGGATGGGGATGATGGAACGGCGCAGGCCGGCCTTTGCGGCACCGCGCGCGGTCAGGGCGTGTCCAGCTAATCCATCTGCAAGGCTCCTCCCTCGCATTGTCGCCTGCAGCTTGGTCGGGCCGGGCAAGGCTGTCAACCAAGGGCACAGCCCCGCCTATGAATGGCATAGGGGCGGCTGTTTGTTGCGCCCCGGCCTTGCGCCGTGGTTGGGTTCATGCATGCCCGCCCGCATCGGCGGGCGCGACCAGGAACGGAGAGACCCATGATCGAGACGCTGGAGCTGCGCGGTGACTTCCCGATCCTTGCGCGCAGGGTGAACGGCAAGCCGCTGTGCTATCTGGACAGCGCCTCTTCGGCGCAGAAGCCGCGGGCGGTGCTGGATGCGGTGATGTCCGCCTATGCCGAGGATTATTCCAACGTGCATCGCGGGCTGCACCACCTGTCCGCCGTGATGACCGAGCGCTACGAATCCGTGCGCGGCATCGTCGCCGATTTCCTGAACGCCGACGAGGACGAGGTGATCTTCACCTCGGGCGCGACCGAGGGGATCAACCTGGTCTCTGCCGCCTGGGCCGCGCCGCGGCTGGGGCCGGGCGACGAGATCGTGCTGACCGCGGCCGAGCATCACGCCAATGTCGTGCCCTGGCATTTCCTGCGCGAACGCCAGGGCGTCGTGCTGAAATGGGTCGATTTCGATGCCGGCGGCTGGCTCGACCCGCAGGCGGTGATCGACGCCATCGGACCGCGGACGCGGCTGGTCGCGGTCACGCAGATGTCGAACGTGCTGGGGGTCGAGGTCGACCTGGCCGCCATCTGCGCCGGCGCGCGGGCGCGGGGCGTGCCGGTGCTGGTCGATGGCGCGCAGGGCGCGGTGCATGCGCCGGTGGACGTAAAGGCCATCGGCTGCGATTTCTATGCGCTGGCGGGGCACAAGCTCTATGGCCCCTCGGGCTCGGGCGCGCTCTGGGTCCGGCGCGAGCGGGCGGCCGAGATGCAGCCCTATCGCGGCGGAGGCGACATGATCCGCGAGGTCACGCGCGAGGCCGTGACCTATGCCGCGCCGCCCCTGCGGTTCGAGGCCGGCACGCCGGCGATCGTCGCCCAGATCGGCCTGGGCGCCGCGCTGCGCTATCTCGGCGGCATCGGCATGGCGCGCATCCGCGCGCATGAGCAGGCCCTGGTCGCCCATGCGCAGGCGGAACTGGCCAAGGTGCCGGGGATCGAGCTGTTCGGCATGGCGCCGGGCAAGGGGCCGCTGTTCTCGTTCCGGCTGGAGCGGGTGGGATCGCCGCAGTGCCTGGCGGCGCTGCTGGACCAGGAGGGCATCGCCGTGCGCGCCGGCTCCTTCTGCTCGCAGCCGCTGATGGCGGCGCTGGGGGTCACGGCGCTGTGCCGCGCCAGCCTGGGCCTTTATACCACGCGCGAGGACATCGACCGGCTTTGCGCCGCGCTCTGCGCCCTGTAGCCATTGGCCCGACATGCCGCTGTGGCGACAGGCGGCGGCGCAGCAAAGCCGAAAGTCGCTGCGCCGCCCCTGTCGCGGCCCCTCGGGCAGGCATCCGGGACCGGAACGCCTGCCCGAGGGGCTTGCTCAGACCTCTTGCGCGGTCATCTCGTAGGAGAATGCCTTGGCGTCCAGCTCGTCCAGCCGTCCCTGGGCGTTCAGGCCCTGCGGATACATCAGGAAGGGCAGGGCCGGGGCGCCGTTCGCGCCGGGCAGGGTCACGTCGCTGGCGGTGTTATAGGCGACCCAGTTGCCTTCCCAATTGCCGAAAAGCGCCGCGTTGACGGGTGCGACCAGCGGGTCGGCCGGATCCTTGATCCAGCGGTCCGTCTCGGCCCGCATCACCTTCAGCACGTCCGCCGGGTCCATCGCCACCCAGCCGTGGCCCGCCAGCCAGACCTCGGCCCGGCAATGCTGCGCGCCGGTCACGTCGGGGCTGTTTGCGCCCAGCTGCTTGTAGCCGAAGGCCGAGGGCGCCACCCGCACGCCGTAGATGTCGCGCGCCGGCATGTCCGAGGCGCGGGCCAGCCCCACGAAAAGCCCGTTCAGGTCGGCGCATTTGCCGCCGAGCCCGGCCGAGGTCAGCGTGGCCTGGATGTCGCCCGGTCCGCAGCCGGGCGTGTCCAGGTTGCGATAGCAATGGTTGACGATCCAGGCATAGATCGCGGCGATTTTCTCGCGGTCGGTGGTGGCGCCCTGGGTGATCTCGCGCGCGCGGTCCAGCACCACGCCGTCCAGCGGCTTGAGGCTGGAGCCCTTCAGCGCGGCTTCCAGCACCGCCGGGTCTTCCTGCACCTCCGAGGTGCGGCTCCAGTCCACGGTGCGGTTGCGGGTCTGGATGCGGCTGACCAGCTCGACCGTGGGCTCGGCGACCGAGGCGTCGAAGCGCGCGTGCAGCATCCGCGCCCCGCTGGCCGGATCGGTGACGAAGGCGGCTTCGCTGGCATTGCCGGTCACGCTGTCGTCCAGCGAGCGCTGGTAGTCCGACTGGGCCGAGGGCACCGGCAGCCAGATCTGCGCGGGGCCCTGCGGCGCAAGCCTGACCCGCGTGCGCAGCTCGAAGCTGCGCCAGTCGCCGGGCGCGGGGGCGAAGCCGCGGGGTTCGGGCGCCGCCCGCAGCAGGCCCGGCACCGCGGGGATCGCGGCGGCGGCCAAGGCGAGTTTCAACATGTTGCGTCGGCTGGTGCTGGGCATGGTCTGGTCCTCTGGTTGCGGGAGGATGCCGGGATGATGCGGGGTGCTGCCGCAACTGCCATCGGAACCTCCGACGTTGCACGGGGTCGCGTTCGGCTGGACAGCCACGACACATGCAGCCTAGTCGGCGGCGGCCGGCACCGTCAACGAATCTGAAGCGGGCCTATGAATGCCATAGGAGCCAGGGGAGGCCGTTCCGGCACGTCGCCGGCCTTGCCCCATGCGAGCGCCCGCGCCGCGCCGACCCAGGGCCGGGCCTGTCCCCCCGCCATGCCTAGGCGCGCCGCGGCTTTGGCATAGGGGGCGCCTATGCGGCCGGGTCGGCGATTGCCTCACGGGCCGTTCTGCCGGATCATCCAGGGCACCAGGGCCATCGCGCCCCCCGCGTTTTCAGGAGGGAACCATGACGGAACGACTGTTTATCCATGATCCGCGCGCCAAGGCCCGCGATGCCGCGGCGCAGCTTTATCCCAAGATCAACGGCTTGCAGGGCAAGACAATGGTGGTGCTGAACAACCACTGGACCTGCATGGACGAGATGATCGACCATCTGGGCGCCGCGCTGAAGTCGCGCTATGGCGTCAAGGACGTGATCCAGTTCGACGTCCCGGTCAGCACCGCCGTCGACGAGGCCGTGATCGCCGAGGCCGCTCGGCTGGGCGATTTTGCCGTCGTCGGCCTGGCCAACTGAGGCTCATGCACGTCGTGGAGTGTCCATGACTGCATCGAATTGACCAAACGCGGAATCCCCTCGGTCGTCTTTGTCACCGAACGCTTCACCGCGCTTGCCAGGATGGCGCGCACGGGACGGGGAATGCCGGATCTGCCCACCATCGTCTTTCCGCTCAACCCGCAATTCTATGCGGAGGGAGAGGTGGCGCGCGTCACCGAAACCATCGTCGAGACCTATGTCGGCCTGATCGCACCGGGCGCTGTCGGGGCGGGGCGGCAAGGCGGGGGAGATACGGAATGAACCAGCAGAACGCCGCCATGATCGAGGCGCCGGCCGATCCGGCCGAGCTGTTCGACACGCTCTATCGCATGGGACTGACCGACGGCATGCCGGTCATCCCGCCCACCGACGACCTGGTGCAGCGGTTCATCGCCGCATCGGGCCGGCCCGGCTCGGACGAGATCGCCGTGATCCCGCCGGCCAACCATCTGGCCACCGTGACCGGGATCGCGGTCAACGCCGTCATGGCCGGCTGCCTGCCGGAATACATGCCGGTGCTGATCGCGGCGGTCGAGGCGCTGGTCGAGCCGCAGTTCAACCTGTTCGGCGTCGCCACCACCACCAACCCGGTCGGGCCGCTGATCCTGGTCAACGGCCCGGTCCGGCAGCAGCTGAACCTGAACTGCGGGCGCAATGCGCTGGGTCCGGGGCGGCGGGCGAATGCCACCATCGGCCGGGCGATCCGGCTGATCATGCTCAACATCGGCGGCGCCATCCCCGAAGAGGTGGACAAGGCCACCCTGGGCCAGCCGGGCAAATACACCATGTGCCTGGGCGAGGCCGAGGAGGAAAGCCCCTGGGTGCCCTTGCATGTCGAGCGCGGCTTCGAGCCGGAGGACAGCACCGTCACCGTGGTCGGCGTGCAGGACATCGGCAACATGTTCGTGTGCTTCCAGCAGGCCGAGAGCATCCTGCGCACGCTGGCCAGCGGCATGGTGTCCTTTGCCGCCAACAACATGCTGCTGGGCGAAGGCAACCCGATCCTGTTCCTCAATCCCGGCCATGCCGACCTGCTGGCCAAGCAGGGCTACGACAAGCCGCGCATCCGCGAGGAGCTGTTCCGCCGCGCCACCTTTCCGGCCAGCGAACTGCCCCAGGAGGTCAGCGCGGTCGAGCAGAACTCGCGCAACATCATCGACGGCAGGAACATGGTCACGGCCAGGGCCGAGGACATCCTGATCGCGGTGGCGGGGGGCCCCGAGGCCTATCACAACTCGTATTGCGCGACCTTCGGCAACATGGCGGTGACGAAGAAGATCCGGCTGCCCTGAACCAGGCGCGGGGTGCGCCCCGGCGCACCCTGACACGTCCCCGAACAAGGTTATGAAAACGTGTCCCTACTGGGCGCGTCCCGGCGCACCCTGACGCGCCTCAGTCGCCGGCCGGTTTCAGCAGCCGCGCCTTCAGGCGATAGCGGGCGATCATCTCGGCCAGCACCGACAGGATCATCCGCTCGACCAGCAGGCTGGCCGAGGAAACCGGCCGATCGCGCCGGCGCAGCAGATAGGCGGTATGGGTTGGCGCCGGCTCGCGGAAGGGGACCAGCACCAGCGTCCCGTTCGCCACCTCCTTGACCACCGCGGCATGGGACAGGACGATATGCGCGCTGGCCCGGCTGGCGAATGTCACCAGGCTCAGCAGCGAATCCAGCTCCAGCAGCGGTTTCAGTTCGCATTTATGCGCCTTGGCCAGGCGATCCAGCATCAGTCGCATCGGGTTCTGCTTTGCCGGCAGGACCAGCGGCAGATCCGCCAGGCGATCGAAGGCGATGGCCTTCTGAGCCAGGCCGTCGATGACCGGGCTTTCGCTCCAGTTGTCCGAGGCGGCGACCAGGAACAGCTCTTCCTCGAAGATCGGCTGCGCGGCGAAGGCGTCGAAATCCGCCCCGCCATAGCAGACCGCAAGGTCCAGCGCGCCGCTGGCCAGCTGCTCCAGCAGGACCGTGGTGGTCGCCTCGGTGATCTGCACGCGGATGTCGGGATGCTCGTGGGCGATGCTGTCGGCCAGCGGCACCGCCATCAGCCCGGTCAGCGTCATCGGCAGGCCGACCGCGATCTCGCGCCGGCTCTGGTGGCCCAGCTTCTGGACCTGCTCCAGCGCGGTGTCGATGGTGTCCAGCACCTGCCGCCCGGTCTCGGCCAGGGTGGCGCCGGCCTCGGTCAGGATCACGCCATGCTTGCCGCGCACCAGCAGCGCGGTGTCGAGATCCTGTTCAAGCCGGGACAGCGCCTCGGACAGCGAGGGCTGGGCGATGCCCAGCCGGGCGGCGGCGCGGGTGATGCTGCCGCATTCCGCCACCATGGCCACGTAGCGCAGCTGCCGCAGCTCCAGCCGCGGCGGCTTGTTGTCCACGGCCGTCATGGCCGGGCATGTCCGGCAAGCGCCGGTATGGCTGGTCGGGACATGCCGCGCCTCCTCCGCCCGCAACGGTCAGGCGAGCATTTGCAGGTCGCCGTCGATGCTGATCGCCTGCCCCGAGATCGAGCGCCCCCGCGGCGAGGCCAGATAAGCGATCATGTCAGCCACCTCCCCGGCCTTCAACATCCTTTTGATCGAGGCATGGGCCAGCCAATCCTGCGCCACCGCCTCGGGGCTGCGGCCCTGCGCCTGGGCATTCGCCGCCAGCACGCGCTGCAGCCGGTCGCCGTCGATGATGCCGGGCAGCACCGCGTTGCAGCGGACCCCAGCCGGTCCCAGCTCGCGCGAGAGCGTGCGGGTCAGGCCCAGGATGCCCGATTTCGCCGCGGCATAGGCCGAGCGGTTGGTAAAGCCGAACTTCCCCGCCGCCGAGGACAGGTTGACGATCGAGCCGTTCGCCGAGCGCCGAAGATGCGGCACGGCAAAGCGGCAGCAGTAATACTGCCCGAACAGGCAGACCCGCAGGCAATGTTCCCAGGCCGCGATCTCGGTTTCCTCGACCGGGGCCAGCGGCCCCGAGACGGCGGCATTGTTGGCGAGACAGTCGAGCCCGCCCATGGCCTGCACCGCCGCGGCCAGCATCCGCTCGACCGATTGCGGGTCGGCCACGTCGCAGGCGCCCAGCGACAGCCCGTCCTGCCGGCCAAGCCGGCCAAGCGCCGCCTCGTCGATGTCGCAGGCATGGACGCGCGCGCCCTCTGCCAGGAAACGGCGCACGATTTCCGCGCCCAGCCCCAGGGCGCCCCCGGTGACGACGACGCGCAACCCCTTGATGTCCAGATCCATTGCCGCCCCTCCCCTCGTCATGGCCCGGTCCCCCGCAAGCCTAGCGGCCTGGCCGTGGCGGGGAATACCGGCGCGGCCCGATGTCGATCATAGGCGGTGCCTATGCAGGTGCTTTCGTCGTAGGTGCGCGCTGGAAATTGCCGCATCATCCCTGCGTCCGGGTGGAGGAGACGCCCGATCGCCAGGCCCCGGCCGGCGAAGACAGATCAGGGAGGACATCATGATTTCATGGAAAGCCGTGTTCCGACAGGGCAGCCGCCTCGCCGGTCCCGCCGCGGCGCTGGCGCTGCTGGCCGGGCCCGCGATGGCGGAGGACACGATCACGCTGAAGGTCGCGCATCTGCTGCCGGCGGATGTCTATATCTGGAAGCAGGGCGGCCAGGTCATGACGGACGAGATCACCGCCAGGACCGGCGGCCGCGTCCGCTTCGAGGTCTATCCGGCGGGCCAGCTGGGCAAGGACATGCTGTCGGTGCTGTCCTCGGGCATCGCCGACATCGCCTTCTTCGTCCCGCAATATTCCCCCGACAAGCTGCCGCTTTCGACCGCGGGCGAGCTGCCGGGGCTTTACGATTCGTCCTGCGAAGGCACGCATATGGTCTGGGACATCGTGAAGCCCGGCGGCCTTCTGGGCGACAGCGAATACAAGGCGCAGGGCATGCGCGTGCTTTTCGCCAACGTGATCCCGCCCAACGTGCTGATGACCACCAGGGTCCGGCCCGAGGGGATCGAGGCGATCAAGGGGCTGAAGATCCGCGCGAACGGCAATGCCGTCGGCAAGACCGCCAGCCAGCTGGGCGCCGTGCCGATCCAGGCCCCGGTGGGCGAGCTTTACGATTCGCTCAGCCGCGGGACCATCGACGGGACGTTCTATCTCTATGTCAGCCTGCCCGACTTCGACCTGGAGAACCTGCTGAAATACTCGGTCCACGGCCCGCGCTTCGGCGGCAACCTGGTCGGCTTCGCCATCAGCGAGGCCAGCTGGAACAAGCTGCCCGAGGACGTGCGGCAGATCGTGGCCGAGGCCGGGCTGAAGGCGCAGGACCAGCTTTGCAGCTACGAGGATCGCGAAACCCTGGTGATCCGCGACCGGATCGTGGCCGAGAACGGCCATAGCGTCGTCGAGCTGACCCCCGAGCAGATCGTCCAGTTCGAGGAGAAATTCGAGGGCGTGGTCGCCGCCTGGGCGCAGGACATGACCAAGGCCGGGCTGGACGCGCAATCCGTGCTGGATGCGCTGAAGCAATAGCCCTGGGGGCGCGGTCCCCGTGCGGGATGGGCCAGGGGTGGCCGCGATGCCCCCGTGGCCCGCGCGGCCCGCCGGGGCCGGACGCAAGCCGGATCATCGACAACAATGGAGCGTGCCATGGTTTCCCGCAGCGCCATCTTTCTGCGCAACGGCCTGCCGCATCGGGCCCGGCCCGTGGCGGGGCGGCCATGATCGTCGCCACGGCCGGCCATATCGACCACGGCAAGACCACGCTGGTCCGTGCCTTGACCGGGATGGAGACCGACAGGCTGAAAGAGGAAAAGGCCCGCGGCATCTCGATCGAGGTCGGCTTTGCCCATCTGCCGCTGGACGACGGCCGCATGCTGAGCTTCATCGACGTGCCGGGGCACGAGCGCTTCATCCGCAACATGCTGGGCGGGGTCTATGCCGTGGGCCATGCCCTGCTGGTGGTGGCGGCCGACGACGGGGTGATGCCGCAGACCCGCGAGCATCTGCATATCCTCGGCCTGCTCCGGCTGCGCGACGGCACGGTGGTCATCACCAAATGCGACCGGGCCGGCCCCGACAGGATCGCGCAGGTCCGCGCCGAGGTCGACGAGCTGCTGGAAAGCGCGGGCTTCCCGCCCATTCCGCAGATCGCCGTCTCGGCACCGACCGGCGCGGGGATCGGGGCGCTGCGGCATCGGCTGGCCGAGGTCGCCGCCCTGGAAAGCCCGCCGGAACGGCAGGATGGTGCCTGGCCGCGCTTTGTCGTGGACCGCGTCTTCGTCGCCGCCGGCAGCGGCACGGTCCTGCGCGGCACCCTGCTGGCGGGAGAGGTGCGGATCGGCGACAGCCTGCAGGTCAGCCCCGCCGGCATCCGCGGCCGGGTGCGCAAGCTGCAGCGCCACGGCCAGCCGGTCGAGCTGGTCCGCGCGGGCGAGCGTTGCGCGATCAACCTGGCCAATCTCGACCATGCCTCGGTGGCGCGTGGCGATTGGCTGGTTCACCCCGAGGCCGATCACGTGACCGACCGCATCGACGTGCGCATCCGGGTTCTGCGGGGCGAGGCGCGGGCCCTGGCGCATTGGACGCCGCTGCATCTGCATATCGGCGCCGCCGACATCCCGGCCCGGCTGGCGCTGCGCCGCGGCGGCGCCATCGAGGCCGGGCAGGAGGCGCTGGCGCAGCTGCGGCTGGATCGCCCGGTCCATGCCGCGCATGGCGACCGGCTGATCATCCGCGACCAATCGGCCAGCCGGACCATCGGCGGCGGCTTCGTGGTCAATCCCTTTCCGCCCTCTCGCCGCAGCCGGCGGATCGCGGTTTTGCAGGCGCTGGACGGCCGCGACCGGCGGGCGGGCTTGCTGGCGCTTCTGGACGGCCTGCCGGACGGGGTGCCGATGGACTGGTTCGCCCGCATCCACACCATGCCGCTGCCGCAGGCGCTGGAGCTGCTGCCCCAGGGGGCGCCGCTGACCAGGACGCGCATCCCCACCGCCTTTTCCTTCCTGCGCGCCGAGCGGCTGGGCCTGCGCGCTGCCGAGGCGGTGGCGCGCTTTCACGCCGCCCGGCAGGATGCCAAGGGGATCGAGTTGAGCCGGCTGCACAAGGAAATCGCGCCCGGACAGGAGGCCGAGGTCTTTGCCGACCTGGTCCGGCAATGCGCCGCGGGTTGGGGGCTGGAACTGGTCGGCTCGCAATTGCGGCTGGCCGGCTTCGATTCCACGGCAAACCCGCAGGACAAGCAAAGCTGGTCGCTGATCTGGCCGATCCTGGAAGATGCCGGCTTCCAGATCCCCAGCGCCCGCGAACTGTCGGTCCAGACCAGCATCCCCTTGCAGAAGGTCCGCGACCTGCTTCACCGCAAGGCCGCCCTGGGCGAGGCGGTAAAGATCACGCCCGAGCGCTTTGCCCTGCCCGAAACCGTCGAGACGCTTGCCCGCAAGGCGGCCGAGACGGCGCGGCGGTCCGCGGACGGGCTGTTCAGCGCTGCGGACTACCGCGACGTGATCGGGACCGGGCGCGCCCTTGCCATCGAGATCCTGGAATGCCTGGACCGGCAGGGGGTCACGCTTCGCCAGGGCAATGTCCGCTTGCTGCGGGCCGGGCATGACGCGACGGCCGCGGCCGCGGCCGGGCCGGCGCATCCACCCCGCATCCAGAACAGGAGAACGAGATGAGCAATCCCTACGACATCTTCATCATCGGCTCCGGCGTCGCCGGCATGGCGGCGGCCGGGCAGGCCGCGCAACGGGGGCTCAGGGTCGCGCTGGCCGAAGGCGGCATGTTCGGCGGGCTGGTGCTGAACATCAACAGGCTCTGGCCCGGCCCCGAGGGCATGCCGGAATCCGGCGTCGACCTGTCGGCCGAGCTGATGATGCGCGCCACCGAGCTGGGGGTGGAAAACATCCCCGAACATGTGACCGCCATCGAGGCGGGCGAAGGCGGCGGCTGGACCGTCGTCACCGGCGCCGCACGCCACGCCGCGCGCAGCGTGATCGTCGCCAGCGGCGCCAGCCACCGCGCGCTCGGCATCCCCGGCGAGGCCGAGTTCGAGCATCGCGGCGTCTCGCATTGCGCCGATTGCGACGGCCCGATGGTGCGCGGCAAGCCCGGCATGGTGGTGGGCGGCGGCGATTCCGCCCTGCAGGAGGCGCTGATCCTGGCCGAATACTGCCCGGTCGTGCATCTGGTCCATCGCGGCGACCGCTTTACCGCGCGGCCGGATTTCGTCGAGGCGGTCGGGGCCGCTGCGCCGATCTCGGTCCGCTTCGGCACCGTGGTCGAGGCGCTGGAGGGCGCGGGCGGGCTTTCCCATGCCCGGCTGCGCGACCTGCGCAGCGGCGCCCAGGACCGGGTCGAGGTGCAGGGCTTCTTCGCCATGGTCGGGCTGGTGCCGAATACGGGCTTCCTGCCGCCGGGCGCGGTGCAGGGCCAGGAACCGCTGGCCGTCGACGACCATCTCGAGACATCGTTGCCGGGTATGTATGCCATAGGTGCGGTGCGCGCGGGGTTTGGCGGCGAGGTCGGCCATGCGCTGGAAGATGCGAACCGGGCCGTGGCGGCGATCTGCGCCCGGCTGCAGGCCGCCTGAGGGGCGGCGATGGAAGGGAAGCGTTCCTGGTGGGGCGGCCGGATTTCAAATCCGGTTGAGGCTGCGTCAGTCTTTGGTGGGTTCGACTCCCACTCCCTTCCGCCAATCGCCTTGCCGGAGGGTCCGGCGCAGGCCGGCCTGCCGGGCCGGGCCCCTGCCTGCGGATCCGGCTTTGCAGGTGTAGCGCGTCAAAAAACCGGCGCTTTGCGTCAAAAAAAACCGGCGCGGATGAAGGGAGGTTGAAGGCGCCTTCAAGCCTCGATCCTCGGCCAGCTATGCGCCAGACGCATGACGCGTCACCAAGATCGGCCCCCGTACCGCTCGCAGGGAGCCCTCCGGCGGGGGGCGTTGCAGCACGGTCTCCGGCTTGGTCCGTCCGCTGACAGCCTAGGCCCGCCCCTCATCCACCAGAGTCATCAGCGCCCGCTGTGCCGTCTCAGTGGCGCAGGTCGAGCCGCGCAGCCAGCGGCCCAGCGTCTGCTCTGTGGTGTGCAGCCGCGGCGCGGCAGCATAGGCGCTGCCGCCGTGCCGACCGATCCAGTCGCGCAGCACCTCGGCGAAGGGGCGGGGGTCAGATATTGGGGTCACGATATGCCTCACGCGCCCAATCGACTAGCCCGCGCGTGAATGCGTCGAACTCTGCCTCCGTCATCCTGGTGACGTGGCGGTGATCCGATGACGACGCTCGGCGCCAGGCCTCCGCCTTGCTGTTCGATATTTCGAGGCGAGCCGGACAAGACGCGGCGGATCTTCGTTCTGCACCGCATCCGGGGCCTTAGCTATCGCGAGGTGGCACAGCATATGGCGCTGTCGGAAAGCTCGGTGCAAAAGCACCTGGCGCGGGCGCTCTTCGAGGTCACGTGCCGGTTGCGGGAATACGAGGACGGCCGATGAAGGCGCAATCCGGCAAGGGCGCGCCGGCCGGCAATTCCGCCGCCAGGGCGCGGCTTCAGGCCCCCAGCAGCGCCATGCGGAAATCGCGGTCGCACAGGACGACCTCCTTCGTTCCCAGCGCCGCCGCGCGCATCAGCGCCCGCGAGGTCTGGACCTGCGCATATTCGACCGCCTGCGCCAGGCTGCGCCCGCTTCCCAGCGCCGCGGCGACAAGGCCGGCGAACAGGTCTCCGGTTCCCGCCATGGCCAGCGGCAGGTGCGGCGTCGGGTGGCGCGACAGGCCCTCGGGACCGTGGATCACGCTTTCCAGCATGTCCGGCGCCGTCTCGCGCAGCTTGCAGCCGGTGACGATCAGCCGCGCCTCGGGGGCCATGCGCAGGGCGCGGGCGGCGCGGGGGATGTCGGCCAGTTCCGCGATGGGCTGGCCGGTCAGCCAGGCGACCTCGAACGGGTTGGGCGAGGCGATGTCGGCCATGGGCAGCAGCCGGTCGCGGAAGGTGTCGGCGATCTCCCTGGGCACATAAAGCCCCGGCTGCTCGTCGCCCAGCACCGGATCGCAGTAATAGCGCAGCCGCGGGTTCGCCGCCTTGGCGCGGGCGACGAAATCGGCGGTCAGCCGCGCCACCTCGACCGAGCCGATATAGCCGGTCAGCAGGAAATCCGCGCGCTCGGGCAGGCCGCGGTCCCAGGCGCCCTGCAAGAGGTCGGCGAAGAAATCGCCCGGCAGGGCCCGGCCGCGCAGGGTCGGGTAATCCGGCGTGTTGGAAAAGATCACCGTCGGGATCGGCGCCACCTCCAGCCCGGCGGCCAGCATCGGAAAGACCGCGGCGGAATTGCCGACATGGCCCATGACCACCTGGCTCTGGATCGAGATCACCAGCGGCCGGCTCATGCGCTGCCCTCCAGCCGCCTGGACCAGTCCTCGACCCGCCCGCTCTCCAGCCGGCGGATGGCGTAGCGCCGCCAGCCCTCGGCCAGCACGTCGAGCCCGGCGATGCCCTGCAGCTCGCCCAGGTTCAGCCGGTCCACGTAAAGCGCATGCCACAGCCGGCCGAGCGTCCATTCCGGCGCCACCCGGTCGACCAGCTCCAGCCGGTCGCCGGGGGCGACCACGCCGGGCTGCAGGATGCGGTAATACCAGCCGGTGCGGCCGCTTTCCTGCACGCGCCGCGCCATGTCCGCGACCCCGAAGCGGCGATTCAGCTTCCAGCAGGGCTGCCGCCCCTGCGAGACCTGCACCAGCGCCGTGCCCAGCCGGAAGATGTCGCCCACCGCGACCTCCGCCTCGGTCGGCCCCTCGGTCGAGATATTCTCGCCAAAGGCGCCGGGCGCCCCCAGCAACCCCATGATTTCTCCGTTTTCCAAATACCCCACGGGGGTCCGGGGGTGTGAAACCCCCGGTGCTTCGGCCGGGCGCAGCCGCCCAAGTTCCTCGCGCCAGGCCGCATAATGATCGAAAGGATAGTGATGCACGGCCTTTTCCGGCCCGCCATGCACGCGGCGGTCGGCCTGTTCGTCGCCTTCGAGCCCCTCCGGGCCAAGCGCCAGCGGCCGGTCCACCGGGCGCTTGTCGATGCCGCTTTTCTGGTCGCTTCCGGGCAGGGGGGCGGCCTTGCCCGTCAGCAGGATGATCTCTGGCATGGTGTCCCTCTGCTCGCGCGTCGCCGCCAGATTAGCCAAACCCCCGCCAGGCTCAAGGGAGCGGGCGCGGCAACCTTCCTGCCCGCCCCTTGGGCAGAGCCGCCCGAAAACTGCCCGCCGGGCGGGCAGATCCCGCGCGGGGCGGCACGGCGACGGGGTGATGCGTTGCGGGCGTGCGGCTGCGATGGCACCTGCAAGGGCGGCACAGATCAGGAAGCAGATGGACAAGCGCCTTTCCATCGTCGTCATCGAGCCCGACCCCGAGCGCGCCGCCCCGATCGTGGACGGGCTGCGCGAGATCGGCGACCACGACATCCGCATCATCTCCGAGGAAACCGGGCTGGCGCGCCATATCGCCGAATGCCGGCCCGACATCGTGCTGATCGACCTGGCCAACCCCTCGCGCGACGTGCTCGAGGAGCTGGCGCTGGCCTCGGGCCCGACCGAGCGGCCGGTGGCGATGTTCGTGGACCGCTCGGACGAGCATCTGACGCGGGCGGCGGTCGAGGCCGGCATCTCGGCCTATGTCGTGGATGGGTTGCGGCCGGACCGGATCAAGCCGGTGCTGGACGCGGCCATCGCGCGCTTTCACATGTTCCAGCGCATGCGCGCCGAACTGGCCGCGACCCGCGCCGCGCTGGAGGAGCGCAAGGTGATCGACCGCGCCAAGGCGGTGCTGATGAAGGCGCGCGGCATCGACGAAGAGGCCGCCTATGCGCTGTTGCGCAAGACGGCGATGGACCAGGGCAAGCGCGTGGCCGAGATCGCGCAGCAGCTGGTCCTTGCCGCGGGGTTGCTCTCATGCCGCTGACGTCCCTGCGCCTTGGCTATGTGCCGCTGATCGACGCCGCGCCCCTGATCGTGGCGCGCGAGCTGGGCTTTGCCGCCGAAGAGGGGCTGGAATTCCAGCTGCTGCGCCTGGGCGCCTGGGCGCAGGCCCGCGACATGCTGGGCGCCGGGCTGATCGAGGCGGCGCATATGCTGGTGCCGATGCCGGTCGCGCAGGCGCTGGGTCTGGGCCCGGCGCTGCCGGAGCTGGACCTGGCGATGTTCCTGTCGCAGGGCGGGCAGGCGGTCGCGGTCAGCGCCGCCCTGGCCGCCAGGATGCGCGAGCAGGGCCACGACTTCGACTTCCGCGATGCCCGCAAGGCCGCCCATGCGCTGCATGAGGCCGCGCCCGGCCGGCTGCGGGTGGGCGTGCCCTTCCATTTCTCGACCCAGCTGGAACTGATCCGGCACTGGCTGGGCGCCAGCGGCTTCAGCCCGGCCCTGGAGGTCGTGACCGTGCCGCCGCCGCTGATGGCCGAATCCATGGCCGCGGGCGAGGTCGATGCCTTCTGCGTCGGCGAGCCCTGGGCGTCGAGCGCGGTGGACCGCGGCCTTGCCTCGCTGCTCTTGCCGGGCACCGCGATCTGGGCCTCGCCGCCGGAAAAGGGGCTGGTGCTGCGCCGCGACTTCACCGAAGGCCAGCCGCAGCTGACCGGCGCGCTGATGCGGGCGGTCTGGCGCGCCGGGCGCTGGCTCGACGAGCCCGAGAACCGCGATACCGCCGCCGAGATCCTGTCGCGGCGCGAATACCTGGACCTGCCGACCGAACTGGCCGAGCGCGGGCTGACCGGGCGGCTGCAGGTCACGCCCTCGGGCGAAATCCGCCATGTGCCGGGCTTCATCGCCTTCCATGCCGGGGCGGCGAACTTCCCCTGGAAAAGCCTGGCCGCCTTCTTTGCGCAGCGCATCGCCGCGCGGCATGGGCTGGACCCGGCGCCGGCGATGGAAAAGGCGATGGCGCATTTCCGCACCGATCTTTATCGCCAGCACCTGCGCGAGGCGGGGGCGGCGCTGCCCGGCGCCTCGGCGCGGCTGGAAGGCGCGCTGGCCGAGGACCGCGAGGTCGCGGCCGAAAAGGGCCAGATGATTCTGCGCGCCGATGCCTTCTTCGACGGCACCATCTTCGAGCCCCCTTTCGCCGGCTGAGCGTTTCGCGGGCAGGCCGGGCGCGATGCTGCCCGGCTTTCGGGCGGAACGGGCGGCGGATGCTGCGATGCCGCATCAAGGCTTGATCCGGCCGGCATCCTGACCCAATCTGGTCCCATGGCCCGGCGCAATGGCGTGCCACCGGCCCGCTCGCAATGATGCGGCACGGATTCCCGCAAGGGCGCGGAAATCCCTCCCCTCCGAAAGCGCAGTCCCGCTGCGGCGTCCCGCCGCCCTGGCCGCGCGCTTTCCGACAGCCTTCGCCATCAGCAACGCATCGGAGCCACCATGCCCGCCGTTTCCCCCGTTCCGCCCTCCGAGGCCAGCCGCGCGCTGGGCCTCTCGACCTTCGCCTTCACCATCTGCTTCGCGGTCTGGACGATCTTCTCGATCATCGGCCTGCAGATCCGCGAGCAGCTTTCCCTGACCGAGACCCAGTTCGGCCTGCTGATCGGCCTGCCGATCCTGACCGGCTCGCTGGTGCGCATCGCGCTGGGCGTGCTGACCGACCGGCTGGGCGGGCGGCGCGTCTATACGCTGACCATGCTGGCCGCCGCCGGCGCGACCTTCCTTCTGTCCCATGCCTCGACCTGGCCGCAGATGCTGCTGGCGGCGCTGGGCGTCGGGCTGGCCGGCGGCTCCTTCGCCGTGGGCGTCGCCTATGTCTCGCGCTTCTATGCCGAGGGGCGGCAGGGCACGGCGCTGGGCATCTTCGGGGTCGGCAATGTCGGCGCCGCCGTGACCAAGTTCGCCGCGCCCTTCGTCATGCTGGCGCTGGGCTGGCAGGCGACCGCGCAGATCTGGGCCGGCGCGCTGGCGCTGACCGCGATGCTGTTCTGGCTTTTCAGCAAGGACGATCCCGTCACCGCCGCAGGGGCCGGCCGCAAGGCGCCGCTGCGCGCCGAGTTCGCGCCGCTGCGCCAGGTCCGGGTCTGGCGCTTCTCGGCCTATTACTTCTTCAGCTTTGGCGGCTTCGTGGCGCTGGCGCTGTGGCTGCCGCATTACCTGACGCAGGTCTACGGCTTCGACATCGCCACCGCCGGCATGATCGGCGCGGCCTATTCCATCCCCGGCTCGATCTTTCGCGCTTATGGCGGGGTGCTGTCGGACCGGATCGGCGCGCGGACGGTGATGTATGCGACCTTCGCCGTCTCGCTGGCCGCGACCGGGATCCTTTCGATCCCCTCGGGCGTGCCGGTGCCGGTCTTCCTGGCGGTGATCTTCGTCCTGGGCTTCTTCATGAGCCTGGGCAAGGCCGCCGTCTACAAGCACATCCCCAGCTATTACCCCGGCCATGTCGGCGCGGTGGGCGGGCTCGTCGGCATGATCGGCGGCCTGGGCGGGTTCCTGCTGCCGCTGCTTTTCGGCTGGCTGCGCGACCAGACCGGGCTGTGGTCCAGCTGCTTCATGGCGCTGTTCCTGCTGGTCGGGGCCTGCGCGCTCTGGATGCATGCCTCGATCCGCCAGATGGGCCGCGCGCCCCTGCAAGCCGCCTGAGAAAGGAGTCACGCGATGAAGAAACTCGTCGTCATCGGCGCCGGCATGGCCTCGGGCCGCCTGCTGGAGCAGCTGTTCGAGGCCGCGCCCGGCGAATGGCATGTCACCCTGTTCAACGCCGAGCCGCGCGGCAACTACAACCGGCTGATGCTGTCGCCGGTCCTGTCGGGCGAAAAGACCTATGAGCAGATCGTCACCCATGACGCGGACTGGTATGCCGCGCATGGCGTCGACTGCCGCTTTGGCGAGCCGGTGGTCAGGATCGACCGGGCCAATCGCGCCGTCTATTCCAACACGGGCGGCGCGCCCTATGACGCGCTGGTCATCGCCACCGGCTCGGCGCCCTTCATCATCCCGGTGCCGGGCAGCGACCTGCCGGGCGTCGTGACCTATCGCGACCTCGAGGACACCAATGCGATGATCGAGGCCGGCGTCGCCGGCAAGGACGCGGTGGTGATCGGCGGCGGGCTGCTGGGCCTTGAGGCCGCGGCCGGCATGGCGGCGCGGGGGGCCAGCGTCACCGTCGTCCACCTGATGGGCCACCTGATGGAGCGGCAGCTGGACCCCGCCGCCGGCTACCTGCTGCAGCGCGACCTGGAGCGGCGCGGCATCAAGGTGCATTGCAAGGGCGCGACCAAGGCCATCCTGGGCCACGACCGGGCCGAGGCCGTGCTGCTGGAGGACGGCACCGTCCATGCCGCCGACCTGGTCTGCATGGCCGTCGGCATCCGCCCCGAGGTGCGGCTGGCCAATGACGCGCATCTGGAGGTCGAGCGCGGCATCGTCGTCGACGACGCCCTGCGCACCAGCGACCCGCATATCTTCGCGCTCGGCGAATGCGTCGAGCATCGCAGCCAGGTCTTTGGCCTTGTCGCGCCGCTTTACGACCAGGCCAAGGTGCTGGCCCGGACCCTGCTGGGCGAGGAAGCCGCGTTCCGCCCGGTGCAGACCGCGACCAAGCTGAAGGTGACGGGCTGCGACCTCTACAGCGCCGGCGATTTCGCCGAAGGCGAGGGGCGCGAGGACATCGTCTTTCGCGACCCCGGCCGCGGCATCTACAAGCGGCTGGTGCTGGAGAACGACCGCATCATCGGCGTCGTCATGTATGGCGACACCGCCGACGGCAACTGGTTCTATGGGCTGATGAAGGACGAAACCGACATCAGCGAGGTGCGCGACACGCTGATCTTCGGCCCGGCCTTCCAGGGGGGGACCACGCTGGACCCTATGGCGGCCGTTGCAGCCTTGCCACCTGAGGCGGAGATCTGCGGCTGCAACGGCGTTTGCAAGGGCACCATCGTCGATGCCGTTCTGGGCGGCGCCCACACGCTGGACGCCGTGCGCGCCTGCACCAAGGCGTCGGGATCGTGCGGCACCTGCACCGGGCTGGTCGAGCAGGTGATGAAGCTGACCCTGGGCGACGGCTTCGTCGCGCCCGTCCCCGCCGGCATGTGCAAATGCACCGACCACAGCCACGAGGACGTGCGGCGGCTGATCCGCTCGATGGGGCTGAAGTCGATCCCGGCCGTCATGCAGGAGCTGGGCTGGAAGACCGTGGGCGGCTGCCATTCCTGCCGCCCGGCGCTGAACTATTACCTGCTGGCCGAATACCCGCTGGACTATCGCGACGACCGCCAGTCCCGCTTTGTCAACGAGCGGAACCACGCCAATATCCAGAAGGACGGCACCTATTCGGTGGTGCCGCGCATGTGGGGCGGTGTCACCACGCCGGGCGAGCTGCGCGCCATCGCCGACGCGGCCGAGAAATATGCCGTGCCCATGGTCAAGGTCACGGGCGGGCAGCGCATCGACCTGCTGGGTGTGCGCAAAGAGGATCTGCCGCATATCTGGGCCGACCTGAACGCGGCCGGGCTGGTCTCGGGCCACGCCTATTCCAAGGGGCTGCGCACGGTGAAGACCTGCGTCGGCAGCGAGTTCTGCCGCTTCGGCACCCAGGATTCGACCGGGCTGGGGATCAGGCTGGAAAAGCTGCTCTGGGGGTCCTGGACGCCGCACAAGGTCAAGCTGGGCGTCTCGGGCTGCCCGCGCAACTGCGCCGAGGCGACCTGCAAGGACGTGGGCGTGATCTGCGTCGACTCGGGCTACCAGATCAGCGTCGCCGGCGCCGCCGGGATGGAGGTGAAGGAGACCGAGCCCCTGGCCTCGACCCCCTCCGAGGACGAGGCGGTCGAGATCATCACCGCCTTCGTCCAGCTTTACCGCGAACATGCGCGCTATCTGGACCGGCCCTATAAATGGGTGGCGAAGGTCGGGCTCGACTGGGTGAAGGCGCAGGTCGCGGACCTGCCGACCCGCCGCGCGCTGGTCGAGCGCTTCGAGGTCAGCCAGTCGGTCTATCGCCGCGACCCCTGGGCCGAGCATTCCACCACCACCGAGACGCCCAAATGGGCGCCCCTTGCCGATCTGACCCTGGAGGCCGCGGAATGACCATCTTTGTCGACATCGGAGCCCTGGACGACATCCCCCGCCAGGGCGCGCGGGTGATCCGCACCGCGCAGGGCTGCGTCGCGGTGTTCCGCACGCTGGACGACCGGGTCTTTGCCCTGGACGACCGCTGCCCGCACAAGGGCGGCCCGCTGTCCGAGGGCATGGTTCATGGCGATCGCGTGACCTGCCCGCTGCACAACTGGGTGTTCGACATGAACTCGGGCGCCGCGCAGGGCGCCGACGAGGGCGCGGTCCGCACCTGGCCCGTTCGCGTCGAGCGGGGCCGCGTCCTGATCAGCGCCGAACTCGTCTCCCGCTCGAACGCCGCCTGAGGAGTTGCATCATGTCCTACGTCAATCCTGCTGATTTCGCGAAGAAAATGATCGATGCCGGCGAGGCCAAGGTCTTCATGTCCACCAAGGACACCCTGATCCGCGCCTATATGGCCGGGGCGATCCTGGCGCTGGCGGCGGCCTTTGCCGTGACCGTCACCGTGAACACGGGCGAGCCGCTGATCGGCGCGCTGTTGTTCCCGGTCGGCTTCTGCATGCTCTACCTGCTGGGCTTCGACCTGCTCACCGGGGTGTTCACGCTGGTGCCGCTGGCGCTGATCGACCGCCGGCCGGGGGTGACGCCGCGCGGCATGCTGCGCAACTGGGGGCTGGTGTTCGCCGGCAATTTCGCCGGCGCCTTCACCGTCGCGGTCTTCATGGCGGTCATCGTCACCTTCGGCTTTTCCGAGGCGCCGAACGCGGTCGGCGAAAAGATCGGCCATATCGGCGAGGGGCGGACGCTCGGCTATGCCGCCCATGGCGCGGCGGGGATGCTGACGCTGTTCATCCGCGCGGTCATGTGCAACTGGATGGTCTCGACCGGCGTGGTCGCGGCGATGATGTCCACCACCGTCTCGGGCAAGGTCATCGCCATGTGGATGCCGATCCTGGTCTTCTTCTACATGGGGTTCGAGCATTCCATCGTGAACATGTTCCTGTTCCCGGCCGGGCTGCTTCTGGGCGGGCAGTTCACCATCATGGACTACATGATCTGGAACGAGATCCCGACCGTGCTGGGCAACCTGGTCGGCGGGCTGACCTTTGTCGGCGCGATGATCTATGCCACGCATCACAAGACCTCGCCCCGCCGCGCGGCGGATGCGGATGCCGGTGCCCGCCCCGAAGCCCCCGCCGTTCCCGCCGAGTGAGGGCCCCGATGCAGACCATCCGCACCACCTGTCCCTATTGCGGCGTGGGCTGCGGCGTGCTGGCCGCGCCGGACGGCCGCGGCGGGCTGGGCATCGCCGGCGACCCCGCGCATCCGGCGAACAAGGGCCGGCTCTGCGTCAAGGGCTCGGCGCTCGGCGAGACGGTCGGCCATGCCGGCCGGCTGCTCGCCCCGCGCATCCACGGGCGCGAGGCCGGCTGGGACGAGGCGCTGGACCTGGTCGCGCGCCGATTCACCGAAACCATCGCCGAACACGGGCCGGATTCGGTCGGCTTCTACGTCTCGGGGCAGCTCCTGACCGAGGATTACTATGTCGCCAACAAGCTGATGAAGGGCTTCATCGGCTCGGGCAACATCGACACCAATTCGCGGCTTTGCATGGCCTCGGCGGTGGCGGGGCACCGGCGGGCCTTCGGCTCGGACACGGTGCCGGGGCTCTACGAGGATCTGGAGCTGGCCGATACGGTGGTGCTGGTCGGCTCGAACCTGGCCTGGTGCCATCCGGTGCTTTACCAGCGGCTGGCCGCGGCGCGCGAGGCGCGGGGCACGCGGGTCGTGGTGGTCGATCCGCGCCGCACCGCGAGTTGCGACATCGCCGACCTGCATCTGCCGCTGGCGCCGGGTTCGGATGCGGCGCTGTTCAACTTGCTGCTGGCGGAAATCGGCAGAAGATCAGAGATCTGCGCCGACAACCTGGAAGGAATCGAGGATGCCATGACTGCGGCGCGCGAGACGCTGCCCTCGGCCACCGGGCTGGCGCACAGCCAGATCAGGCAGTTCCTCGACCTGTGGCTGCACAGCGACAAGGTGGTGACGGTCTGGTCGCAGGGCGTGAACCAGTCCGACAGCGGCACCGACAAGGTGAACGCGATCCTGAACTGCCACCTGGCCAGCGGCCGCATCGGCCGGCCGGGCATGGGCCCGTTCAGCGTCACCGGCCAGCCCAACGCCATGGGCGGGCGCGAGGTCGGCGGGCTCGCCAACATGCTGGCCTGCCACCTGGAGATCGAGAACCCCGCGCATCGCGCGGCGGTGCGCGGTTTCTGGAACGCGCCCCGCATGGCCGAGCGGCCGGGGCTGAAGGCCGTGGACATGTTCCGCGCGGTCGAGGACGGCCGGATCAAGGCGCTGTGGATCATCTGCACCAACCCCGCCGTGACCATGCCCGAGGCCGACCGCGTCGCCCGCGCCATCGCCGGCTGCGATTTCGTCGTGGTCTCGGACATCATGGCGCGGACCGACACCACGCGGCTGGCGCATGTCCTGCTGCCGGCGACCGGCTGGGGCGAAAAGGACGGCACGGTGACGAATTCGGAACGCCGCATCAGCCGCCAGCGCCGGACGCTTGCCCCCGCGGGCCAGGCGCGCGACGACTGGCGCATCCTGGCCGAGGTCGGGCGCCGCATGGGCTGGCCGGGGGCCTTCGGCTGGACCAGCCCGGCGCAGGTCTTTGCCGAACATGCCGCGCTGTCGGGCATCGCGGGCGGGTTGGGCAGCGATTTCGACATCTCGGCCCATGCCGGCATCGCCCAGGCGGAGTATGACGCGCTGGAGCCCTTCCTGTGGCCGCAATCGGCGCGCCGGCAGGGCGGGCGCTTCTTTGGCGACGGGCGGTTCCATACGCCCTCGGGTCGCGGGCGGCTGGTCGCGGTCACGCCGCGCGTGCCGCAGCCGGCTGGCGCGGATCGTCCGTTCCAGCTGAATACCGGCCGGGTGCGCGATCATTGGCACACGATGACCCGCACCGGCCTGTCGCCGCGCCTGTCGCGCCACCTGGCCGAGCCCTTCCTGGAGCTGCATCCCGGCGATGCCGCCCGGCTGGGCCTGGCGCCCGCCAGCCTGGCCGAGGTCGTAAGCCCGCATGGCCGCGCCGTGCTGCGGGTGCTGGTCAGCGACCGCGTGGCGCCGGGCCATCCCTTTGCGCCGATGCATTGGACGGGCGAGACCGCGCCCTCGGGCCGGGTCGATGCGCTGGTGCCGGGGACGGTCGATCCGGTCTCGGGCCAGCCGGCGCTGAAATCGGCGGCGGTGGCGATCCGGCCCCTTGCCGCGCGCTGGTTCGGCTTTGCCGTCTCGGCGGGTCCGATCCGCCCGGATTGCGCCTATTGGGCGCGGGCCACGCTGCCGCGGGGCGAGCAGGCCGAACTGGCCGGGCTGGAGCCGGTGCAGGACTGGACCGCCCATGCCCGCGCGCTGTTCGGCCTGCCGGACGAGCCGCTGGTGCTGCATGACCGCGCCCGCGGGCAGGTGCGGCTGGCCTTCCTGCGCGAGGGCCGCTTGCAGGCGGCGCTGTTCGTCGCGCCCGAGCCGGTGGGCCTGTCGCGCAGCCATGTCGCGGCGCTGCTGGGCGAAAGCGGGGCCGAGGCGCTGGCCGGCCGCCCCGGCGCCGACCGCCCGGACGAAGGCGCGCTGGTCTGCGCCTGCTTCGGCATCGGGGTGAACAGCATCGTGCGGGCCATCGCCACCCAGGCCCTGACCTCGGTCGAGGCGGTGGGGCAGGCGCTGCGGGCGGGCACCAATTGCGGCTCGTGCCGGCCCGAGATCCGCGCGCTGCTGGAGGCCGGCACCGCCCGCCGCACCGCCGCCGAATAGGGAATGGGCCGCGCCTATGCGCCGTCGCCGGCAAAGACCATGGCGCTGCCGGGCTGGACTGCGACGCGGATCAGGCTGCCCGGCGCGGGCAGGACCAGGCCGGGGATGCGGGATTTCATCGCCGCGCCGCCGGGTTCCAGCCGGATCTCGATCAGGCTTTCGCGGCCCAGATAGCGCGCGCGCTCGACCCGCGCCGGGGTGCCGCCGGCCTCGGCCGGGACCAGGTGCTGCGGGCGGACGGCGACCTCGGCCCGGCTGCCCTCGGCAAGGCCGGGGGCGGGAAAGGCGCCCAGCACGGTCTGCACCCGCCCGCCCGCCACCCGTCCCGCGACGATGTTCAGGTCCGAGAAGAAGGCCGCCACGCCACGGTCGGCCGGGCGGTTGTAAAGCTCGTCCGGGCGGCCTTCCTGGATCAGCCGGCCCCGGCGCATGACGGCGATGCGATGGCCCATCAGCATCGCCTCTTCGGGGTCGTGCGTGACCATCACCACTGCGGTTTCGGTTTCGCGCAGCAGGTCCAGCGCCGCGTCGCGCACCCCGTCGCGCAGCCGGTGGTCGAGGCTGGAGAAGGGCTCGTCCATCAGCATCAGGCAAGGGCGCGGCGCCAGGGCCCGGATCAGCGCCACGCGCTGCTGCTCGCCGCCCGAAAGCTCGTGCGGGTATTTCGCGGCATGGCCGGACAGGCCCACGCGCTCCAGCAGCGCGGCGATCCGGTCGCGGTCCTGCCGCGCCGGGCCGCGCAGGCCGAAGCCGACATTCGCCGCCACGTCCAGATGCGGGAACAGCGCGAAATCCTGGAACACCATGCCGACCGGCCGGCGTTCGGGCGGAAGGAAGGCGCCGGCGCCCGACATCGGCCGGCCGGCGATGCGGACGGCGCCGGAATCGGGCCGCTCGATGCCCGCGATCATGCGCAGCGTGGTGGACTTGCCGCAGCCCGAAGGGCCCAGCAGGCATGTCACCTGGCCCGGCGCCACGCGAAAGCCGACATCCTCGACCGCCGCCACGCCGGCGAAGCGGCGGCACAGCGCCTCGACCTCCAGCATGGGCAGGGACGGGGTGGCATCTGGCGCATCCACCTGGCTGGCCCAGTCGGGAGGGCTGGCGAATTGGTTCATCGGCATCCCTTCGTGACCGCAACCGCATGAGAATAGTTTACATTACTAATTAGTTTAGTAAACATGTCGAGAAATCGCAAGGAGGACAGGGAATGCGTGTCGGACTATCTGGAGTGATCGGTGTCCTGTTGGCGGCACAGGCCGTCGCCGCAAGTGCCCAGGAATTGAACCTTTACACCACGCGCGAGCCGAATCTGATCGAGCCGCTGCTGGCATCGTTCAGCGAAACCACCGGGGTGAAGGTCAATACGATCTTCCTCAAGGACGGCCTGCCCGAGCGGGTCGAGCAGGAAGGCGACGCCTCGCCCGCCGACGTGCTGATGACCGTGGACATCGGCAACCTGGTCGACCTGGTCGACCGCGGCCTGACCCAGCCGGTCGAATCCGAGGTGCTGGCCGCCGCCATCCCCGAGAACCTGCGCGACAAGGACGGCAACTGGTTCGCGCTGTCGCAGCGGGCGCGGGTGCTTTACGCCGACAAGGATCTGGACCTGGCGAGCTTTACCTACGAGGATCTGGCCAAGCCGGAATGGAAGGGCAAGGTCTGCATTCGTTCGGGGCAGCATCCCTATAACGTGGCGCTGACCGCCTCCTACATCGTGCATCACGGCGAAGAGGCCGCCAAGGCATGGCTGGAAGGCGTCAAGGCGAACCTGGCCCGCACCGCCGGCGGCGGCGACCGCGACGTGGCGCGCGACATCATGGGCGGCATCTGCGAGATCGGCATCGCCAATTCCTATTACGTCGGGCTGATGCGCAGCGGTGCCGGCGGCCCCGAGCAGGAGGAATGGGTCAAGGCGATCAAGGTCATCCTGCCCACCTTCGAGGGCGGCGGCACGCAGGTCAACGTCTCGGGCGCGGCGGTGGCCAAGCACGCGCCGAACCGCGACCAGGCGGTGCAGCTGCTGGAATACCTGGTCTCGGACGAGGCGCAAAGGATCTATGCCGAGGCGAATTTCGAATATCCGGTCAAGCCCGGCGTCGCGGTCAGCCCGGTGATCGAGGACATGGCGGGGCTTCAGGTCGACGGCACCGACCTGACCGAGATCGCCCGCCAGCGCAAGGCGGCGAGCGAACTGGCCGAGGCGGTCGGCTTCGACAACTGAGCCCGCCGCGGGCGCAGGCCGCATGACCCCGGAACTGACACGAGCCCCCCGCGTCCGCGCGGGGATGGGCTGGCAGGCGGCGGCACTGGCCGTCGCCGCGCTTGTCCTGCTGCCGGTTCTGGCGCTGGGGCTGTTCGCGCTGCGGGGCAGTCCGGGGCTCTGGGCGCATCTGGTCAGCAACGTGCTGCCGGTGGCGGCGCGGCAGACGGTGATCCTGCTGGTCGGCGTCGGCGCCATCGTCGCCACGCTGGGCACGGTCACGGCCTGGCTGGTCGCGGCCTGCGACTTTCCGGGCCGGCGCTTCTTCGGCTGGGCGCTGCTGCTGCCGCTGGCGGTGCCGACCTATATCGTCGCCTATGCCTATCTGGACCTCTTGCACCCGGTCGGGCCGGTGCAGGGCGCGATCCGCGGCTGGCTGGGCTATTCCAGCCCGCGCGAGTTCCGCCTGCCCGACATCCGCTCGATGCCGGGCTGCATCCTGCTCTTGGGGCTGGTGCTTTACCCCTATGTCTACCTGCCGGTGCGGGCGCTGTTCGCCATGCAGGCCGGCAACCTGCTGGATGCGGGGCGGAGCCTGGGGGCGGGGCCGGTCGCCGGCTTCCTGCGCGTGGCCTTGCCGCTGGCCCGGCCCGCCGTCGCCATCGGCACGGCGCTGGCGCTGATGGAGGCGATGAACGACATCGGCGCGGCCGAGTTCCTGGGCGTGCGCACGCTGACCGTCTCGGTCTATTCGACCTGGATCAACCGCTCGGACCTGCCGGGGGCGGCGCAGATCGCGCTGGCGATGCTGGCCATCACCATGGCGCTGGTGATGCTGGAGCGCCGCGGCCGCCGGCGCCAGCGCTATGCCGCGGGCGCACAGCCCCTGCGGCGCACGCGCCTGCGCGGCTGGCGCGCCTGGGGGGCCACGCTGGTCTGCGCGCTGCCGGTGGCCCTGGGTTTCGCGGCGCCGGCCTGGTATCTGGTCGGTGCGGCCTGGGCGCGCTATCGCTTTGCCGGGCTTTCGCCGCGCATCATCGAAGAGGCCGGCAACACCGCCCTTTTCGCCGCGCTGGCGACGCTGGTCGCGCTGGTGCTGGGCCTGGTCGTGACCGGGGCGGCGCGGATGCGGCCGGGGCGCCTGACCCGCAGCATGGCGCGGCTTTCGACGCTGGGCTATGCGGTGCCGGGCACCATCCTGGCCATCGGGCTTTTGCCGGTGATCGCGCTGGCCGACCGGCAGATCGCCGCCGTCTCGCAGGCGCTGCTGGGCGCGGGGCCGGGGCTTTTGCTGCTGGGGTCGGGCGCGGCGCTGGTCTATGCCTATGTCGCGCGCTTCCTCGCCATCGCCACCGGCGGGATCGAGGCCGGGCTGAGCCGGGTGCCCGCCTCGCTCGACCATGCGGCGCGGACGCTGGGCCGCAGCCCCGGCCAGGTGTTCCGGCAGGTGCATGTGCCGATCTCGCGCCCGGCGCTGGCGGCCTCGGGGCTGTTGATCTTCGTCGATTGCGTCAAGGAACTGCCCGCCACGCTGCTGCTGCGGCCGCTGAACTTCGAGACGCTCTCGACCCATCTTTACGGCGAGGCGGCGCGCGGCACCTATGAGGACGCCGCCATCGCCGCGCTGATCATCGTCGTCATCGGCATCCTGCCGGTGATGGTGCTGGCGCGGACGATTCGCCGGTGATTGCGGCAGATTGTCCCTTTTCTCCGGCCCCGATTTCTGACAGGGCTGCGCCCATGCGGGGTCGAAGCGGACATCGGACGACGAGGCTTGGACGCGGCACGGCGCTGCGGCGCCTGTGCTGCTGGCTGGCGGTGCTGCCTTTCCTGCTGTTCTCGCTGATCCAGCCCGGCACCATGTTCGTCCGCGACGCGCAGGGCAGCGTCGCCGTCGTGCTGTGTTCGGGCGAGGGGCCGGTCCAGATGGCCGTGGCGGCCGATGGCAGCCTGGTCCCGGCGGACGAGATGCCGCATGGCGATCCCCATGCCTGCGATTGGGCGCCGCATGGCCAGCCGGCGCTGCAAGGGGTCGTCGCCGATGCGCCCCGGCCCATGGCGGCCGCGGCGCGGCTGGCGCTTTGGCCCGCACCGCCGGCCCCGCCGCATGCCTCGGCCCTGCCCGAGCCCTCGGCGCGGGGGCCGCCGCGCCTCATCTGACGGAATCCTGCTTCGGCAGCCGGCGGGCCAGGGCCCGGCGGTGCCTTTCCCATCAGATGAGAACGATCATGCAAAAACCTGTTTTCGCCGCGCTTTGCGCCACGCTTCTTGGCCTTGCGGCCGGTCCGGCCCTGTCCCATGCCACGCTGGAGAAATCCGAGGCCCCGGCCGGCGCCGCCTATCGCGCGGTGATCCGCATCGGCCACGGCTGCGACGGCCAGGCCACCCAAACCCTGCGGGTGCAACTGCCCGATGGCTTCTACAACGCCAAGCCCATGCCCAAGCCGGGCTGGGCGCTGGAGACGGTCAAGGGCGCCTATGCCAAGCCCTTCGACAACCACGGCACGCAGATGACCGAGGGCACGCGCGAAGTGATCTGGTCCGGCGGCGCGTTGCAGGACGACTGGTATGACGAATTCGTCATCCGCGGCACCCTTGGCGCGGATGTGGCGCCGGGCACGGTGCTGTATTTCCCGACCGTGCAGGAATGCGCGGATGGCAAGGCCGACTGGACCGACGTCTCGGGCAGCAAGGACGTGCCGAACCCCGCGCCGGGGCTGACGGTCATGGCGGGCAAGGCGGGTCACGGTCATGGACACGGGCAGGGCCAGGCCGATCAGGCGGCGGATGCCGGGCCGGTGGTCCTGGGCGACCTGTCGCTCAGCGGCGCCTTCAGCCGCGCGACGCCCCCCGGCGCGCCGGTGGCGGGCGGCTTCCTGACCATCGCCAACGGCGGGGCCGAGGACCGGCTGGTCGCGGCCCATGCCGATTTCGCCGGCCGCACCGAGATCCATGAGATGGCGATGGAGGGCGAGGTGATGCGGATGCGCCAATTGCCCGAGGGTCTGGCGATCCCGGCCGGCGCCACGGTTGAATTGAAACCCGGCGGCTATCACCTGATGTTCATGGAATTGAAACAGCCGCTGGTCGAGGGCGAGACGGTGAACGTCACGCTGAGCTTCGAGAAGGCGGGCGAGGTCAGCCTGCCGCTGGCGGTCGGGCCGCGCAATGCCGGGGCGGCGCATCAAGGGGGTGGCCATGGCGGGCACTAAGGGCAAGTCCGGGTTGAAACCGCTGCGCTATGCGCTTTGGGCGCTGGTCGTGCTGGCGCTGGCCGGCTTGGGCTGGTTCCAGTTCGTCTCGCCCCGCTCGGGTTCGGGCACGGGCTCGATCGCCGATGCCGGGACGGCGGCGCTGGGGCGGGGCGACTACCGGCTGGTGGCGACCGACGGCACCGAGTTCAGCCAGGCCGCGCTGAAGGGCCAGCCCTCGGCGGTGTTCTTCGGCTTCACCCATTGCCCGGACGTCTGCCCGACCACGCTGGGCGACGTCGCCAGCTGGCAGGAGGAACTGGGCGAGGACGGCAAGAAGCTGCGGGTGTTCTTCGTCACCGTCGACCCCGAGCGCGACACGGTCGAGGCGCTGCGCGAATACGTGTCCTGGGTGCCGGGGGTGGTCGGCGTCTCGGGCGCGCCCGAGGAGGTCGCCAAGGCGGTCAAGGCCTTCCGCATCTATGCCCGCAAGTCGCCGCTGGAAGGGGGCGACTACACCATGGACCATTCCTCGACCATGCTGCTCTTTGACGGCAATGGCGATTATGCCGGGCTGATCGGCTATCAGGAGGACCGCGAGCGCGCCCTGGCGAGCCTGCGCCGCCTGCTGAACGGCTAGAGCCCCCGCGGCGCCGGTTTCCGGCGCCGCTTTCCCCAATCCGGCGGGTCTGGCCGGTTTTCGTCTCCGAAATGTTTTGGAAACCCGCACGGCGGCCGATTCTTGGCCTAGCGCCGGTGATTCGGCCGCGAAAGCGCCCTTGGCGGCGAAATGCGCCCTGCGATGTTAGCGTATGACATCCGCCGCCCCGCCCGGTCGCCGCGACACCCGCAGCGCCGATACGGTTTTCCCCAGGAAATGCATGGTTTTTTGCCACCTGTCGGAGGTTTCCGGCGGGGTCTGCCGGAATTATTGACCGGATCGGCCGGATGCGGTAGGAAATTCCCGAAAGGTTTCGGAACGGGGCGCAGGCAGGGGCGCCCGATGCTGCGAACGGTGCTGGGAGGCACCTTTACCAAGGGGAGGATGAGGATGGGAAAAATCAGCCGGGGCGCGCTGCGCCCGGTCGCATTGGCCGCGCTGCTGGGCAGCATCGCGCTGCCTGCCGTGGCGGACGAGCTGTTCTATGTCGCCGGCGGCGTGGGCAAGCAGGCCGAGCATTTCAAGGATCTGGTCAAGCCTTGGGAGGAACGCACCGGCCACACGGTGACGCTGGTGCCGATGCCGCAGTCCAGCTCGGACCAGTTCGCGCAATACCGGCTGTGGCTGGCGGCGGGGACGGCGGATGTGGACCTCTATCAGACCGACGTGATCTGGGCGCCGCAGCTGTCCGAATATTTCGTCGACCTGTCCGAGGCGGCCAAGGACATCCTGGGCGAGCATTTCCCCTCGGTCATCGAAAGCCAGACCTCGGACGGCAAGCTGGTGGCGCTGCCGCTTTATACCGATGCCCCGGCGCTTTACTACCGCACCGACCTGCTGGAGAAATACGGCAAGCCGGTGCCCAAGACCTGGGCCGAGCTGACCGAGACCGCCAAGCTGGTCCAGGACGGCGAGCGCGCCGAAGGCCAGGGCGACCTGTGGGGCTTCGTCTGGCAGGGCAATGCCTATGAGGGGCTGACCTGCAACGCGCTGGAATGGGTGAAGTCCTTTGGCGGCGGCCAGATCGTCGAGGCGGACGGCACCATCTCGATCAACAATCCGCAGGCGGTGGCGGCGCTGGAACTGGCGGCCGGCTGGATCGGCACCATCAGCCCGCGCGGCGTGCTGGCGCACAAGGAAGAAGAGGCGCGCGGCGTCTGGCAGACCGGCAATGCCGTCTTCATGCGCAACTGGCCCTATGCCTTCGCGCTGAGCGCGGGCGCGGACAGCGCGGTCAAGGGCAAGTTCGACGTGGCGCCGCTGCCCGCCGGCACCGAAGAGGCCGGCTCGGCCGCGACCCTGGGCGGCTGGAACGTCGCGGTGTCGAAATTCTCGACCAAGCAGGAGGCGGCGGTCGACCTGGCGCTTTATCTCGCCTCGGCCGAGGCGCAGAAGCGCCGCGCGCTGCTGGACGGCAACCTGCCGACCGTGGTCGCGCTTTACGACGACCCCGAGATCGCCGAGGCGGTGCCGCTGATCCCGCGCTGGAAAGAGGTCTTCGCCGATGCGGTGCCGCGCCCGTCGGGGCCGACCAAGAGCAAGTATAACGAGGTCTCGTCGAAATTCTGGTCGGCCGTGCATGACACGCTGTCGGGCAACGGCACCGCGGCCGAGAACCTGGAACTGCTGGAGCTGGACCTGAGCGACATGCAGGGTTCGGGCTGGTAAGGCGCTTGGCGGGGGCCGGCGCGCAAGCCCGCCGGCCCCGAGCGGCCCTTGCGGCCGATGAGGAGTTTCCCCCATGACTGACCCCATCGCGGGCCGCCCCGGCGGTCCCAGCCTGCGGCAGCGTCGGCAAAGGGCGGCCTTCTGGTTCCTGGCCCCCATGCTTTTCGCGCTGCTCTGCGTCGCGGCCTGGCCGCTGGCGCGCACCATCTGGTTCTCGTTCACCAACACCACGCTGTCGAACCTCTATGGCGGCGAATGGATCGGCTTCGACAACTACCTGTCGATGCGCACGCTGTCCTCGGGCCGGGTGGTCTGGCGCGGCACGCTGGTCGATCCGGCCTGGTGGAACGCGGTCTGGAACACCGTCCGCTTCTCGCTGATCTCGGTCGGGTTCGAGACGGTGCTGGGCCTGATCGTCGCCCTGGTGCTGAACGCCGAGTTCAAGGGCCGCGCCCTGGTGCGCGCCGCCATCCTGATCCCCTGGGCGATCCCGACCATCGTCTCGGCCAAGATGTGGGCCTGGATGCTGAACGACCAGTTCGGGATCCTGAACGACATCCTGCTGCGGCTGGGGCTGATCGGCGAGAAGATCGCCTGGACCGCCAGCACCGAGACGGCGATGACCGCCGTGCTGATCGTGGACATCTGGAAGACCACGCCCTTCATGGCGCTGCTGATCCTGGCCGGGTTGCAGATGGTGCCGCGCGACATCTACGAGGCGGCGCGGATCGACGGCATCCACCCGGTCAAGGTGTTCTTCCGCGTCACCCTGCCGCTGATCAAGCCGGCGCTGATGGTGGCGGTGATCTTTCGCATGCTCGACGCGCTGCGCATCTTCGACCTGATCTATGTGCTGACGCCGAACAGTTCGGCTACCAAGACCATGTCGGTCATCAGCCGCGAGAACATGATCGACTTCGACAAGTTCGCCTATGGCGCGGCGCAATCGACGCTGCTGTTCGCGATCATCGCCGTCTTCGTCAGCGCCTATATCTGGCTCGGCCGCGTGGACCTGGGCGGGGAGGGCTCGAAATGACCCGTCACAAGCTGCTGAAACAGATCGGCTTTTATGCGCTGGTCGTGGTGATCGTCGTCTTTTCGGTCTTTCCCTTCTACTATGCCGTCGTGACCAGCTTCGCCTCGGGGACGGCGCTGTTTCGGGTGAACTACCTGCCCGCGGGGTTCGACCTGCGCAACTACCAGGCGGTGCTGGGGTCGAAGAACTTCCTTTACTCCATCGGCAACTCGCTGGTGATCGCCACGGCCACGGTCGGGCTGTCGCTGTTCCTGGGCGTCACCGCCTCATACGCGCTGGCGCGGGTGCGGTTCCGGGGGCGGGGGCTCTTGCTGATGACCATCCTGGCCGTGTCGATGTTTCCGCAGATCGCGGTGCTGGCCGGGCTGTTCGAGCTGGTGCGCTTCCTGGGCATCTTCAACACCCATTGGGCGATGATCCTGTCCTATACGATCTTCACGCTGCCCTTTACCGTCTGGGTGCTGACCACCTTCATGCGCGACCTGCCGGTCGAGATCGAGGAGGCGGCGATCGTCGACGGCGCCAGCCCCTGGATCATCATCACCCGCGTCTTCCTGCCGCTGCTGTGGCCGGCGATGGTGACGACCGGGCTTCTGGCCTTCATCGGCGCCTGGAACGAGTTCCTGTTCGCGCTGACCTTCACCAGCACCGAAAGCATGCGCACCGTGCCGGTGGCCATCGGCCTGCTTTCGGGCGCGTCCGAGCAAGAGATCCCCTGGGGCCCGATCATGGCCGCCTCGGTCATCGTGACGGTGCCGCTGATCGTCCTCGTCCTCATTTTCCAGCGCAAGATCGTGGCGGGCCTGACCGCCGGCGGCGTGAAAGGTTGAACCATGGCCAAGATCGAGTTGAAGAACGTCACCAAGTCCTATGGCGGCTTGCAGGTCATCAAGGGCATCGACCTGGAGATCCGCAAGGGCGAGTTCATGGTCTTCGTCGGCCCCTCGGGCTGCGGCAAGTCCACGCTGTTGCGGCTGATCTCGGGGCTCGAGGAGATCACCACCGGCGACATGCTGTTCGACGGGCAGCGGGTGAACGACCTGGTGCCCTCGGACCGCGGCATCGCCATGGTGTTCCAGAGCTATGCGCTTTACCCGCATATGAAGGTCTATGACAACATGGCCTTCGGCATGAAGCTGGCCAAGGCCGGCAAGGCCGAGATCGACCGCCGCGTGCGCGAGGCGGCGCGGCTCTTGCAGATCGAGCATCTGCTGGACCGCCTGCCCAAGCAGCTGTCGGGCGGCCAGCGCCAGCGCGTCGCCATCGGCCGCGCCATCGTGCGCGACCCGCGCGTCTTTCTGTTCGACGAGCCGCTGTCGAACCTCGACGCGGCGCTGCGGGTGCAGACGCGGCTGGAGATCGCCAGGCTGCACCACGGCATGGAGGACGTGACGATGATCTACGTCACCCATGACCAGGTCGAGGCGATGACGCTGGCCGACCGCATCGCCGTGCTGCGCGACGGCAAGCTGGAGCAGGTCGGCACCCCGGCCGAGCTTTACGAACGGCCGAACTCGACCTTCGTCGCGGGCTTCATCGGCAGTCCCAAGATGAACTTCCTGACCGACGGCTTCGCCCATGCGCATGACTGCGCGACCCTGGGCATCCGGCCCGAGCATATCGACATCATCGAGGGCGGTCCCTGGTCGGGGGAGGTCGTCCATGCCGAGGATCTGGGCGCCGACCATTACCTTTTCGTCGAGATCGGCGCGGCCGAGCCCATGGTCGTGCGCCAGCCGGGCAAGCTGGCCTTGCCGCTGGGCACGCGGCTGAGCCTTGGGCCGCGCGAAGGCCACCTGCACCGTTTCGACGCCAACGACGCGCCGATCCGCTGAACCCACCACCCGTTCCCGCAGGGAACAACAAGGAGCGATGAATGACCATCCGAGTCACTGTCTGGGGCGAGAACGTCCACGAGCAGAAGAACAAGACCGTCGCCGGGATCTACCCGGACGGGATGCACAACACCATCGCCGCGGCGCTGAACCGCGATAGCGGCATCGCGGCCGGCAGCGTGACCCTGCAAGACCCCGAGCATGGGCTGACCGCCGAAAGGCTGGCCCAGACCGACGTGCTGATCTGGTGGGGCCATTGCGCCCATGGCGAGGTGCAGGACGCGGTGGTCGAGCGCGTGGCCGAGGCGGTCTGGTCCGGCATGGGCATGATCTTCCTGCATTCGGCGCATTTCTCGAAGCCCTTCAAGCGGCTGATGGGCACGCCCTGCAACCTGACCTGGCGCGAGGCGGGCGAGCGCGAGCGGCTGTGGCTGACCTCGCGCAACCATCCCATCGCCGCCGGCCTGCCCGATCATTTCGAGCTGGAGCACGAAGAGATGTATGGCGAGCCCTTCGGCGTGCCCGAGCCGCTGGAGACCGTCTTCGTCAGCTGGTTCGCGGGCGGCGAGGTGTTCCGCTCGGGCCTGACCTACAAGCGCGGGGCCGGCAACGTGTTCTATTTCCGCCCCGGCCACGAGACCTATCCGACCTATCACGACGCCAATGTGCAGCGGGTGATCCTGAACGCGGTGAAATGGGCGCATAACCCGGCCGCGCGCCTGGCCGAGCCGACCGTCGCGCCCAATGTCCCGGTCGAACAGGCGCTGGAGCCGATCGAGGAGCGCGGTCCCAAGCTGCACGCCGCCGGCGAAGAGGGCTATCGCTGATGGTCCGGCTTCTCGTCATCGGCACCGGCGGCATGGCGGCGAACCATGCCCGCGCCTTCGCCGCCATGCCCGGCGTCGAGCTGGTCGGCGGCGTCGATCCGCGGCCCGAGCCGCTGGCCGCCTTCAACGCCGAGCACGGCATCGCCCGCGGCTTTGCCAGCCTGGACGAGGCGCTGGCCTGGGGCGCATTCGACGCCGCGACCAACGTGACGCCGGATGCCGCGCATTACCCGACCACCATGCCGCTGCTGGCGGCGGGCAAGCATGTGCTTTGCGAAAAGCCGCTGGCCACCAATGCCGCCGATGCGGAGGCGATGGCCGAGGCGGCGGCGCGGGCGGGCGTGGTGAACATGGTCAATCTCAGCTATCGCGACGTGCCGGCGCTGCAAAAGGCCGCGGCCATGGTGCGCGCGGGCGAGATCGGCGAGGTGCGGCATTTCGAGGCGAGCTACCTGCAAAGCTGGCTGACCCAGCCCGGCTGGGGCGACTGGCGCACCGACCCGAAATGGCTGTGGCGGGTGTCGACCGCGCATGGCTCCAAGGGCGTGCTGGGCGACGTGGGCATCCATATCCTCGACTTCGCCACCTGTATCGCCGGCCAGGATGCAGCGCAGGTTTCCTGTCTGCTCAAGACCTTCGACAAGGCGCCGGGCGGGCGGATCGGGGACTATGTGCTGGACGCCAACGACAGCGCCACCATGCAGATCGTGCTGGAGAACGGCGCGCTGGGGACGGTGGCGGCGACGCGCTTTGCCAGCGGGCACCTGAACGACCTGCGGCTGCGGATCTACGGCGACCGCGGCGGGCTGGAGGTCGGCTTCGAGAACCGCGTGAGCCGGCTGCGCGCCTGCCTGTCGCCGGACCTGGAGACCGCCGCCTGGCACGAGGTCGAATGCCCGCCGGTGCCGACGATCTACCAGCGCTTCATCGCCGCGATCCGGGGCGAGGGGGCGGCCGATCCCGATTTCGCCCGCGGCGCGGCGCTGCAACGCCTGCTGGACCGGGCCGAGGAATCCTCGGTCGAGTCCGGCCTTAGCCTCGCTGTCTAGGCGCAACCGATCCGGCGGCGGCCTTCTCCTCCCTGCCGCCGCCGGACATCCCGCAAGGAGCATGGCATGACCCGGACCGTTCATCGCGCGCCCCGCATCCGCCTTGGCATGGTCGGCGGCGGGCAGGGCGCCTTCATCGGCGGCGTGCATCGCATCGCCGCCCGCATCGACGACCAGTATGAGCTGGTCGCGGGCTGCTTTTCCTCGACGCCCGAAAAAAGCGCGGCCTCGGCGGCGGAACTGGGCGTGGGCCGCGCCTATGGCGATTTCGCGCAGATGGCCATGCGCGAGGCGCGGCGCAAGGACGGGATCGAGGCGGTGGCCATCGTCACCCCGAACCACCTGCACGCCCCCGTCGCCCGCGCGTTCCTGAAACGTGGCATCCATGTGATCTGCGACAAGCCCTTGACCGCGACCCTGCCCGAGGCGCGCAAGCTGGCCAATGCCGCCGCGGATTCGGATGCGCTGTTCGTGCTGACCCACAACTACACCGGCTATCCGATGGTGCGGCAGGCCCGCGCCATGATCGCATCGGGCGAGCTGGGCGAGATCCGGCTGGTGCAGGTCGAATATGCCCAGGACTGGCTGGCCGAGCCCATCGAGCAGGCGGGCAACAAGCAGGCCGGCTGGCGCACCGATCCGGCGCAATCCGGCGCGGGCGGGGCCATCGGCGACATCGGCACCCATGCCTTCAACCTGGCCGGCTTCGTCACCGGGCTGGAGCTGGAGGCGCTGGCCGCCGACCTGCAAAGCTTCGTGCCCGGCCGTCCGGTCGACGACAACGGCCATGTGCTGCTGCGCTATCGCGGCGGGGCGCGCGGGATGCTGTGGTGTTCGCAGGTCGCCTCGGGCTGCGAGAACGCGCTGCGGCTGCGGGTCTATGGCAGCCGCGCCGGGCTCGAATGGGCGCAGGAGGAACCCAATGCCCTGTGGGTCACGCCGCTGGGCCGGCCGCGCTATCGGCTGTCGCGCGGCGGTGCCGGCACCGGGGCCGAGGCCGCGCGCCTGACCCGCATCCCCGCCGGCCACCCCGAGGGCTATCTGGAGGGCTTCGCGAACATCTATGCCGAGGCGGCGCGCGCCATCCTGGTCCGCCGCGACGAGGCCGCGCCCGACCCGGCGGTGGTCTTTCCCGGCATCCGCGAGGGGCTGGAGGGCGTGGCCTTCGTCGATGCCTGCCTGCGTTCCAGCAAGCGCAACGGCGCCTGGGTCGCGTTGGCGCTCTAGCAGGCTGCTGAAAAAGGATTTTAAGAGGGCACGCAGCAGAAATCGTTCTGGATCCAGCTAATATCGGCCCGGAAACGGGGTGTTTTCGGCAAATTTGAGGTGGATTTCCCGGTTCCCCGCCCGCACTGTCCTGTCGCAAGGACTTTTTCAGCAGCCTGCTAGGCCCCGGCAGAGCCCGGCATTCCGCGCGATTGTCGCGCCGGTCCAGCGCCGGCCATTGTTCATGCCGCCCCGGCCATGCTACCTCGCGCCGCGAGAATGGAGGCGCGCGTGATCCTTTGCGAATTCGGTCCTGACGGCAAGCCGGTCCTGTTCCGGGATCCGCGGGAAGTGCTGGTGGTCACGCGCCCCGAGGACGCCCTTGCCGCGCTCGACCATCTCGAGGCGCGGCGCCGGCAGGGGGCCTGGATCGCGGGCTACCTGTCCTATGAGCTGGGCTATGCGCTGGAGCCGGTGCTGGCGCGCGACATGCCGGCCGACCGGCGCACGCCGCTCATGGCCTTCGCCGTCCATGACGCGCCCGAGCCCGCGCCGGCGCTGCCCGCGGGCGACGCGGCCCGGCTGGCGCCGCTGGAGCCGATGATCTCGCCGCAGGATTATGCCGCGGCCTTTGCCCGCACCCGCGACTATATCGCGGCGGGGGATTGCTACCAGATCAACCTGACCTTTCCCATCCGCTCGCGCCTGATCTCCGGCTCGGCGTTGGAGCTTTACGCCGCGCTGGCCGCGCGCCAGCCGGTCGGCTTCGGCGCCTATGCCGATCTGGGGCAGGGGCCGGTGGTGGTCTCGCGCTCGCCCGAGCTGTTCTTTCGCCTGGATGCGCAGGGCCGGATCGAGGCGCGGCCGATGAAGGGCACCGCACCCCGCGACCCCGATCCGGCGCGCGACGCGGCCTTGGCGGCGGGGCTGGCGGCGTCGGAAAAGAACCGGGCCGAGAACCTGATGATCGTCGACCTGCTGCGCAACGACATCGCCCGCCTCTCGCGCGTGGGTTCGGTGCGGGTGCCCGAGCTTTTCGCCGTGGACAGCTTTGCCACCGTCCACCAGATGAGTTCGCGCGTGGTGGGCCAGCTGGAACGCCCGGCGGACCTGGGCGCGCTGTTGCGTGCGCTGTTTCCCTGCGGCTCGATCACCGGCGCGCCCAAGATCCGCGCCATGCAGATCATCCGCGAGGTCGAGCCGTTCCCGCGCGGCGTCTATTGCGGCGCCATCGGCTGGATGGCGCCGGACGGGGCGGCCTGTTTCTCGGTCGCGATCCGCACGCTGTCGGTCTGGCCGGATGGCGAGGTCACGCTGAACGTCGGCGGCGGCGTGGTGCAGGATTCGACCGCCGAAGGCGAATGGGAGGAGGCGCTATGGAAAGCCCGCTACGCGCAGGATCTGACGACCCCGATCTGAGGCTGATCGAGACGGTGCTGTGGGACGGCGCCGGCTGCCCCCGGATCCAGGGGCACCTGGCGCGGCTGGCGGCGGGGGCGCGGGCGCTTGGCTGGCCCTGCGACCTGCAGGCCGCCCGCGCGGCGCTGGTC
>NZ_VCBQ01000250.1:0-1606 GCF_006386455.1 Paracoccus sp. FO-3
TCAGCGCCTTACTTGGGAAATGTGGGCCCAGAATTGAGCATCATCTAGTTCGCTAGTGCTGATCGATACGATTCCACACTCATAGATTCGATATGCATCTTCAACATCAGACACGTTTTGAACGCTCCAGAAAGTGGTCAATTGGTTCTCAAAATGGCATCATAACTGCACGCTTCCGAAGGCATGGTCAGGTAATTTTTATGCACACTTGCCAGAACTTGAATACTCTTTAACGATTATTACGTCAACTTGTGAGTTCTCTAGAATACAAGCGTTTTTCCTTAACCCTGAACTCACCAATATGCTCGCACATCGTCCCCAAATTTTCCATTGCACGTTAGTAGAGGACGCAATATCTAAGCCTTGTGCACGGAGTGGCCGAAATTGTCGCGCCACTTCCGTGTCCAAAGGAGATCGGGCCGCAATATTGCAACCGATCAGACAGTTTGCTCCCAAACGCCTTTTTGATATTTTTTCCCCTCTTCCACAAAACTTTCAGGGTATACGTTGCGGAATTTATGATGATCCTGAGGAATAAGTTCCACCATATACCTTACCATATCATTCGGATCCAGTTGAAACCCATCTTCGGAGAATAGACCCCGAACTATATTGATAGATTCTTCGGGAGTAAAGTTGCTGTCAGGCTTATACCATGTGTTCATGCTCTCGATCATACGATCGTTGAAGCCGGTTTGGAATGGTCCTGGGTTGATCGTCGCAACCTGTACGTTCAACGTTTCCATTTCTGCACGCATTATCTGAGTAATTGCTTCAAGAGCATGTTTAGATGCGACGTATGGCGCGAGAAACGGGAACGTTGAATAACCGACAATTGAGGAAACAAACATCAGCTTTCCTCTCCGGCGCTTCGCAAAAGTTTTTGCAAATAATTGAGCTAGCTCAAGCGTTCCAAATACGTTTACGTCGAAGACACGCCGTATTAAGTCGACGGGAACTTCAGCGACAGGACCCGTCTGTCCAATCGCCGCATTGCTTACCAATATGTCTGTATCCTCTCCGTATAGTCTATGTGATTCTTCGCGATCGTGGGCATCTAGGATATTGAGTTTGCGTACCTCAAGGTTTACCTTTTTTTCATAAGACTCAGCAAGCAATGCGGTGAGTTGTTCCTCAGACTCGACGGTTGCAATTACTCTGTGGCCTGCTTTGGCTAAGCCAAAGGCTGCGCCTCGACCGATACCGGATCCAGCGCCGGTGATCAAAATAGTTTTGAAGTTCATTTTGCTTCTCGTTTCCTTCAAATCACCTTGTATCCTTTGAATATTTGGGGCTCAGCGCCAAGAATTCCGTCAAATTTTCCGAGGGCGGTTTTCAGGTGTTCGGTCTCCCAATGAGCCGCTTCCGACGTTGCGTCACGCCATTCTTCGCGCGCGAGAATCACATTCGAATTATTGCTATCTTGCACAAATCCGTATTCAATTGACCCTGCCTCTTTGCGTGTTTCAATGGTAAGGTCTCTGAGAATTGATAGTAAGTCATCCACTTTTCCATCAGCCGCGGTTAGGACTGCTGTCACAAAGATCTTTTCAGCCATAAATCTTATTCCTTCTGATTTAGCCGACATTCCCCAAGTGGCCTGCCG
>NZ_VCBQ01000251.1:0-1556 GCF_006386455.1 Paracoccus sp. FO-3
CTTGTAGGGGTTGGCGCCCTTGAAGCTCGGCAGGAAGGAATGGTGGATGTTGATGATCCGCCCCGACATCTTCTTGCACAATGCATCCGACAGCACCTGCATGTAGCGCGCCAGCACCACCAGCTCGGCCCCCGAATCCTCGACCACCGCCATCAGCTGCGCCTCGGCCTGCGGCTTGTTCTCGCGCGTGACCTTGATGCAGTGGAAGGGGATGTCGTGGTTCACCACCACCTTCTGGTAGTCCATGTGGTTCGAGATCACCGCCACGATCTCGATCGGCAGCGCGCCGATGCGCCAGCGATAGAGAAGGTCGTTCAGGCAATGGCCGAAGCGGCTGACCATGATCACCACCTTCATCTTCTCGGCCTCGTCATGGATGGCGTAGTCCATGGCGAAGGGCTCGGCCGGGCCGGCCAGGCCCGCACGCAGCGCCTCCAGCCCCACGCCCTCCTCCGAGACGAAGCTCACCCGCATGAAGAAGCGCCCGGTCTCGGTATCGTCGAACTGCGAACTGTCGGTGATGTTGCAGCCATGCTCGGCCAGAAAGCCGGCCACGGTGGCGACGATGCCGCGCGTCGAGGGGCAGGCGACCGTCAGCGTGTATTTCTTCATCTGGCTCTCCACTGAAAGGGCAAGCGCCCTGGTTTCTTCCGTGTGCAAATATCCCGGGGGGACGCTCCTGCGGCCCCCTCGAGGGGCCGCAGGAGCGGGGGGGCAGCGCCCCCCGCCGTCCCGCGCCATCCCTCAGGCCGCCGCGCCTTCGGCCCGGCCCGGGTCCGGCTCGGGCAGACCATGCGCCCGGCAGCAGGCCACCAGCGTATTGGCCAGCAGGCAGGCGATGGTCATCGGCCCCACGCCCCCCGGCACCGGGGTGATCGCGCCCGCCACCTGCGCCGCGCCCGCGAAGTCCACGTCGCCGACCAGCCGCGACCGGCCCTCCTCCTCGATGCGGTTGATGCCCACGTCGATCACCGTGGCGCCGGGCTTGATCCACTCGCCCCGGATCATCCGCGCCCGGCCCACCGCCGCCACCAGGATGTCGGCCCGCCGGCAGACCGCCGCCAGCTCGCGGGTGCGGCTGTGGGCGATGGTCACCGTGCAGTTCTCGGCCAGCAAGAGCTGCGCCATCGGCTTGCCCACGATGTTGCTGCGCCCCACCACCACCGCCTCCAGCCCCGACAGATCCCCGAGCGTCTCGCGCAAGAGCATCAGGCAGCCCGAGGGCGTGCAGGGCACCAGCGCCTTCTGCCCGGTCCCCAGCAGCCCCACGTTCAGCGCATGGAACCCGTCCACGTCCTTTCGCGGGTCGATGGCGGCGATCACCGCCCCGGCGTCCATATGCGCGGGCAGCGGCAGCTGCACCAGGATGCCGTGCACGGCCGGGTCGGCATTGAGCCGCGCGACCAGCGCCAGCAGCGCCGCCTGCGGCGTCTCGGCCGCAAGCCGGTGCTCGAAGCTCGCCATCCCCGCCTCGCGCGTCTGGACCGCCTTGTTCCTGACATAGACCTGGCTCGCAGGATCCTCGCCCACCAGAACAACCGCAAGCCCGGGCACCA
>NZ_VCBQ01000252.1:0-1547 GCF_006386455.1 Paracoccus sp. FO-3
CTTCGTCGAGGACGAGGACGGAAAGGGCCAGGACTTCTCAGCAATGCTCCCGAGATTCGTCGGACGACACCGGGAAGGCTGATTTCTCGGATTCGTGAGGGAGCCGATCGGGGGCTTGCGGCGTTTAACCTTTGATAAAGGATTTTCGTGCCAGGCTGGAAGCCATGTTACGCAATCGCCAGAGCCTGATTCTCGCCGCGGCCCTGATTGGCCTCCTCGCGCCGGCCACCCTTGCGCAAGGGGTGGGCCAGGCGGCCAAGGCCAACGCCCAGGCCACCTTCGGCCAATCCGCCATGCTGCGGGTCGGGGACCGGCTGGACAGCGCGCGCCTGCACCAGGTGACGCGCCCCGGACTTTACGGGATGAGCGAGGCGCCCTCGGGCAGCCGCTACGGCATCGTGGACGGCAAGCTGATCCGCTACGACCCGGAAAGCGCCCAGGTGCTGTCGATCATCCGCCAGGTGGACCGCATCGTGGACTAGGCCCGCAGCCGCGGGTTGTCGCGGCAGCCGCCCCGCCTGCCACGCCATGACCACAGAGGCCGCCGCCGCGACCGCGGGGGCTTTCGCCCCCCGCCCCCACGTCTTTCCCGGCGTCTTTCCCGGCGTCTTTCCCCAGGCAAAGCCCGCCGCGCGGCGAAGTCCGGCGCGGCGATGCGGCCCCGTCACAGCTTCTCGCCCGGCAACCGGCTGGCCTGCTTGACCCAGCGGGCGAACTGCGCCTCGTCGAACCCGCCCTCGCGGATGTCGAGATAGCGCACCTCGGGATATTTGGACTTGCCCGGCGGCGGCGGCTCCAGCGCGGCGCCGCGAAAGAACGTGACCTTCACGTATTTCGTGAAGCAATGAAAGCTGAGGAACCAGAGGTCGTCCTCCATCCCGTAGAAGGGCGAGTTCCATTTGACCGCCTTGCGCACGCCGGGGACGACGCGCGTGATGATGTCGTCCATCCGCCGGCCGAGGTCGCTTTTCCATTCCGGCATGGCGGCGATATAGGCCTGGACCGGGCCGTCGCCATAACCCTTGGCGATCTGGGGATTGCCGCCCGACAACAGCACCGGGCCCGCCGCGCCCTGCCCCTTCGTTCCCTCGGCGCTCGGGGTCTTTCTGCTGGTCATCTTCGCCTCCGCTTTCGGGTTCCGGCCGGGCCGCCCCCTGTCGCGACCGCCGCCTTGCCGGCGGGCCGGGCGCGCTCCGGCCGATGCCTGTCCAGCGTTGCAGCAAACCGGCCGCAGGGAAAGCCCCCCGCGACCGGGATCACAAGAGCGGCAACCCCTGCCCGCCCTGCCCGGCGCCGGCGCGATGCAGGCCCGGCCTGCCGGACCGCTTCCTTACTGAAATACAAGGTCATTTCCGCGGCGGCAGGGTACAATCGGCCGCATTTACAACCCGGCCCGGATGGCAAAACCATGGTCGCGTCGCGGCGGGAACCACGCTAAAAGCGTCGCGAAACGGGGGCGAAGCCGCGCCCGTGTGATACCTTGTCGCCCGGCCGGGTCCGGCCGAATGTTACGGAGTGCCCCGATGCGCCAGCCCTTAGCCCTTGCC
>NZ_VCBQ01000253.1:0-1533 GCF_006386455.1 Paracoccus sp. FO-3
GTTTCCGCCGCGCGCGCCCGCACCCGCGCCGCCCGCCGCGCCGAGGCCGAGCGCCGCTATCGCGCCGACCTGGAACGCGCGGTCGAGGAGCGCACCCGCGACCTGACCGCCGAGATGCGCGAACGCCGCGCGGCCGAACAGCGGCTGGCGCAGTTGCAGGGCGAGATGGTGCAGGCCAACAAGCTGGCGACGCTGGGCCAGATCACCGCCGGCGTCGCGCATGAGGTGAACACGCCGCTGGCCACCATCCGCCTTTTGGCCGAGAACGGCCGGCAGATGCTGCCGCCGGACGCGCCCGACCTGGCCCCCGACCTGGCCCCCGACCTGGCCGCCGACCTGGATCGCAACCTGTCGCAGATCTCGCGCATGACCGACCGCATCGCCCAGATCACCACCGAGCTGCGCGGCTTTGCCCGCAAGGCCACGGGCGAGCTGGGTCCGGTTGCGCTCAAGGATGCGCTGGATGCGGCGCTGCTGCTGACCGCCAGCCGGCGGCGGGCGCAGGACATCCGCCTGGTCCTGCCCCAGATCCCGCCCGGCCTGCGGGTCATGGCCGAGACCGTGCGGCTGGAACAGGTGCTGGTCAACCTGATCCAGAACGCGCAAGAGGCGCTTGAGGGCCGGCCCGACCCGGAGATCCGCATCGTGCTGCAGGACGACGGGCCGGTGCTGCGGCTCAGCATCTCGGACAACGGGCCGGGGCTGTCGCCGCAGATCGCCGCCCAGCTTTTCACCCCCTTCGCCACCAGCAAGCCCGAGGGGCTGGGCCTGGGCCTGGTGATCTCGCAAGAGATCGCGCGGGATTTCGGCGGCAGCCTCACGGCCGGGCCGCAGGGCGAAGGGCAGGGCGCCATCTTCCACCTCGACCTGCCGAAAGCCGCATGACCGACGCGCCCCTTGTCCGCCTTGTCGATGACGACCCCGACCTGCTCGAGGCGCAGCTGCAGGCGCTGCACCTGGCGGGTTTTCGCGCCGAAGCCTTCACCGATGCGGCCGAGGCGCTGGCCGGCCTTGGCCTCGACTGGCCCGGCGTGGTGCTGTCGGACGTGCGCATGCCCGGCATGGACGGGTTCCAGCTGTTCCAGCGCATCCATGCGCTCGATCCCGACCTGCCGGTGATCCTGCTGACCGGGCATGGCGACGTGCCGATGGCGGTCGCGGCGCTGAAGCAGGGGGTCTACGATTTCCTGACCAAGCCGGTCGGTGGCGGCACGCTGGCGGCGGCGCTGGCGCGGGCGGCCTCCAGCCGGGCCCTGGTGCTGGAAAACCGCGCCCTGCGCCGCCGCCAGCAGGACAGCGCCGCGCGCGAAACCCGGCTGATCGGGCAAAGCCCGGTCATGCAGCACCTGCGCGAGACCGTGGCGCGGCTGGCCGAGGCGGGGGGCGACGTGCTGGTCCTGGGCCCCGGCGGCTCGGGCAAGGAGACCGTGGCCCGCGCCATCCACCGCCAGAGCCCGCGCCGCGCCCGCGCCTTCGTTCCTGTCGCCTGCGCCGCGCTGGACGAGCCGCGCTTCGAGGCCGAGATGCTGGGCG
>NZ_VCBQ01000254.1:0-1468 GCF_006386455.1 Paracoccus sp. FO-3
ATCACGGCGAGGGAACTTCCGGGGGGGCAGGTCAGCCTCACCGGTCGGTGACTGCCTTCAGCGACCTTGCGACCCGTTAGGCTGATGATCGCGCTAGAAGAAATCCTGGTCCGCGAACTCTCTTGGTCTGTCAACAATCACTGTGATGATTTGGCTGGGGCGGTAGGATTCCTGCTAGACGGAAGATCCGGTACCAGAATGTTGCCAGTCGTTGGCAGGGCGGGGCGATAGGTGGGGCACATGGCCCGATGACGCTATGGCCCTTTCCTGGCTTGAAACGAGCTAACCCGCGCTAAGGAGTCTTGCAGATATCAGGTCAGCGTCGCTTGCAGATCGAAAGTCTCTTTTTCGTCTTTGGTGCACGTTCCCAAGGCGTTATACGTCTTCATGCTATACCTGAACTGACAGGTCATATGGCTCCCCTTGTTGGAGCGGAGGATTGCGTTTCCGTTGCCGGCATCGCCTGAAAATCCCAGAACGCCGGTGTCTCTCACGGCCATCCATGTGCCGGTGTATTGTTCGTCGCCGATAGTAAGGTTCGCTTTCCCTGAATTGCCGAACGCGGTGTTTTCCAGGGTGCCTGTTCCCTGTTGACCCGTTGAGCGGCTAGTGATCGTCACCGCTGGCGAGCATGCGGCCAGTAGGGAGATCGTGACTAGGAAGGCGGCATGGTTCGGGAACAGCTTCATCTATACCTCCAAGACCGAACTGTGCAGGCAGTCTATCTCTAGCAGTCAACTGAATTTCAAGCCCTTTTGATGGCGCGTGATCAAAATTTGTATTGACGACAGTGACGAGCCCATGGGGTCGCCTAGACAGCTTTCCAAAGAGCCCGGCTAGCGTGGGCTTTGCATGGTCGCCAGAAACGCGAAAAACGAGGGCAGGTCCGTATCTGAAATAGAAGTAGATACAGGAGCTTACTTGATGAACAAAAACAACTTCCAACGCATTGTCAAGCACACCTTTCGTGCAATCAGACGTTGGCTAAGCCTGCTGCTGATCGCGTGGGTGGCATCCCGCATCAGCCGTGAACTTGCCATGGCGATCTACACGGAAGCTCTCAAGGCGGGGTGGTACGATGCAGCCCGGTGACGTGGCGGTTATCTCTGCCTTCGATGACGTACCGGGATACCTGTTCCAGACCGAGCGGGTGCCGGACGACCATGTGACAGGGATTACTCTCATTGGTCCTCTGGCGGGGAATACAGAGAACCGGACTTCTCGATGATTCCCAGGGTCTTGGACCCGAAAACCAGATGGCTGGGAACTCAGCAGTCCCTCTAAGCCAAAGCAACCAAACGGAAAAAACAGAAACACTAGAGGAATGGGGCGGACGCCCCAGATGGAGGTCGCATGTCTGTGCGGATCAAATACGCATATCTCAAGCAGCAGACTTGGCTGTATCGCAGGAACTACCCCAAGGAGCTTCAGGGCGTTCTCGGGCTGAGAATGGCGGTGCGAAATTAGT
>NZ_VCBQ01000255.1:0-1466 GCF_006386455.1 Paracoccus sp. FO-3
GCGGTTTTCCACCTTGCGTATCGGGCCTCGCGCTCGGGCGCGGGCATGGCGGGCGCGAAGCGGCGCTCCAGCGACCAGGCGCGGGCGAATTCCTCGGGCGGCGGGCACAGCCCCGCCTGCAACCCCGCCAGGTAGCCCGCCCCAAGCGCCGTCGTCTCGGTCACCGCCGGACGGTCCACCGGCGCCCCCAGGATGTCCGAGAGAAACTGCATCGTCCAGCCGCTCGACGCCATGCCGCCGTCCACCCGCAACACCCCGCCCGCATCCGGCCAGTCCGCCCGCATCGCCTCCAGAAGGTCGCGGGTCTGGAAACCCACGCTCTCCAGCGCCGCACGCGCCAGCTCCGCCGGGCCCGAATTCCGCGTCAGCCCGAAGACCGCCCCCCGGCACTCCGGCCGCCAATAGGGCGCCCCGAGCCCGGTGAAGGCCGGCACCAGCACCAGGTCCTGGCCGGGATCGGCCGCCTCGGCCAGCGCCTGCGTCTCGGACGCGTGCCGGATCAGCCCCAGGCCGTCGCGCAGCCATTGCACCACCGCCCCGGCGATGAAGATCGAGCCCTCCAGCGCATAGGTCGTCCGGCCCCCCAGCCGATAGGCGATGGTCGTCAGCAGGCGGTTGCTCGAGGCCACCCGGTCCGCGCCGGTGTTCAGCAGCGCAAAGCAGCCGGTGCCATAGGTCGATTTCATCATGCCGGGCGAAAAGCAGGCCTGGCCCACCGTCGCCGCCTGCTGGTCGCCGGCCACGCCCAGGATCGGGATCTCGCGCCCGAACAGGTCGGCCCGCGTGGCGCCGTAATCGGCGGCGCAGTCCCTGACCTCGGGCAGAAGCTGCATCGGGATGTCGAAAAGCGCGCAGATCTCCTCGTCCCAGCGGTTCTCGGCGATGTTGAAAAGCAGCGTGCGCGCGGCGTTGGTGGCGTCGGTGGCATGCACCCGGCCGCCGGTCAGGTTCCAGATCAGCCAGCTGTCGACGGTGCCGAAGGCCAGCTCGCCGCGCCGGGCGCGGGCGCGGGCGCCGTCGACATGGTCGAGCAGCCATTGCAGCTTGGAGCCCGAGAAATACGGGTCGAGCAGCAGCCCGGTGCGGGCGGCGACCATCGGCTCGTGCCCCTCGGCCCTGAGCCGGGCGCAGAGGTCGGCGGTGCGGCGGTCCTGCCAGACGATGGCGCGGTGCAGCGGCTGGCCGGTCCTGCGGTCCCAGAGCAGCGTGGTCTCGCGCTGGTTGGTGATGCCGATGCCGGCGATGTCGCGGGCAGGGATCCCGGCCTTCTCGACCGCCGCCCGCGCCACGCCGGCCACGCTGACCCACAGGTCCGAGGGGTCGTGCTCGACCCAGCCCGAGGCCGGGTAGTGCTGCGGGAATTCGTGCTGCGCCGAGGCGATCGGACGCAAACCAGCGTCGAAGACCATCGCCCGAGACGACGTCGTCCCCTGGTCGATCGAAAGAAGATGGGGCATCGGCGGCCT
>NZ_VCBQ01000256.1:0-1384 GCF_006386455.1 Paracoccus sp. FO-3
CCCCTTTTGATGGGGTGGATGCCCCCGCCCGACGGCATCGCGATGTGCCAAGATGGTGATGCTGAAGTCACCATAGGGAGAGGAGGCATCCATGGATGAGATTAGCATCGTCGGCGTCGACCTGGCAAAGCAGGTCTTCCAGATTCATGGCGCTACGTCGGACGGACGCGCAGTTTTTCGCAAGAAACTGTCCCGGCCACAGTTCGCGAAGTTCATGGCAGCGCTGCCGCCTTGCCTCGTGGCCATGGAGGCCTGCGGGACCGCGCACTACTGGGGCCGGGAACTCGGCCGGTTCGGCCATGACATCCGGCTCATCCCGCCCGTCTATGTCAAACCCTTCGTGAAGCGGCAAAAGAACGATGCCGCGGATGCGGAAGCGATTGCCGAGGCGGTCCAGCGACCGACCATGCGAATGGTGGCGGTGAAGAGTGCCGCGCAGCAAGCCCGCGCGATGCTCTTTCGCACCCGCGATCTGCTCGTTGGTCAGCGCACCCAGCTGGTGAACGCACTGCGCGGCCATCTTGCCGAACACGGCATCGTCCTGGGCAAGGGCATTGGCAACGTCCAGCGACTCGCCCTTCGTCTGGAAGAGGATGACCTGCCGGACTTGGTCCGGCACCTAGGGCGGCTCTATCTCGATCAGATCGCCCTCCTTGGAGCCGAGATTGAAAAGCTGGACAACCGTATCGTTGCCGCCGCGAAAGAAAACGGGGTGGCCCGGAGGCTCCAGACCATGCCCGGGATCGGCCCGGTCTGCGCGATGGCGATTACCGCCTTCGCGCCGGACATGCGTGAGTTCCGAAGGGGGCGCGACTTCGCGGCTTGGCTTGGCCTTGTGCCGCGACAGCATTCAAGTGGCGGCAAGCAGAAGCTGGGCCGAACCTCGAAGATGGGACAGCGCGATATCCGACGCCTGCTGATCGTGGGGGCGATGTCGATCGTCCATTGGCGCGGTCGCGACGGAGGTAGACCCGGATCATGGCTCGCGCGCATGCTGGCCCGAAAGCCGCGCATGCTTGTGGCCATCGCGCTGGCCAACAAGATGGCACGCATGGTCTGGGCCATGCTCGTGCGCGAAGAGGATTACCGAGATCCAACCGGCGCGGTCTGCTGACCGCGGCGTGCGGAGCGTCGGCGATGTGAGGAGAGCAATGACCCGTATGGGCAAATGATCGAACAGATCCGGGTCGGGAAAACCAGTGGCGTCCAACGAGCCCAGAGCTCGCAATTTTGATCTGGTTCCCGATCCGCGCATCACCATACCGGCCCGCGGCATGTCTTGGCCGCACCTGAGAGGCCTGAAACATGACCGCACTCGATCACGCGCTCAGAAGGTCAGAGAAAATCCTTGCATCGAAGGGGGCATCCAAACATGGACGCCGAT
>NZ_VCBQ01000257.1:0-1368 GCF_006386455.1 Paracoccus sp. FO-3
CGGCCCTGGCCGAGGCGCTGCGCCCGGCCCTGGGCGAGCGCGCCCTGCGGCTGGAGACCGAGACGCTGAGCCCCTCGCTTTGCCGGATCCGCGCCGCGGCGGCGGGCCTGCCCGAGGGCGGCATCGGCATCCGCCTGTCCGAGGCGCGCCGGCCCGAGCCCTCGCTGACCGGCATCTATCGCCCCGGCGACAACCCGGTCGCGGACGTGCTGATCCCCGCCGAACTGGCCGCGACGCCCGGCGCCGAGCTTTGGGTCGCGGTCGAGGAAACCGGCAAGGTCTTCAACGTTCTGCCCAACATGGCCGACCAGGAAACCCGGCTGGACCGCATCGGCCAGCCCGAAGGCGCGCTCAGCCGCGTGCGCGTGCTCTGGCCCGCCGGGGATGCGGGCCTGGGGCCGGGACGCATCGCCTTTCGCGTGAACGACCGCGATTTCGGCAAGGCGGGGATCTTTGCCTTCGTCACCCGCGGCCCGCTTTTCGACGAACGCCGGCCGGGCGACGAATCCGCCGACGCCTTTGCCGAGGCGCTGGCGGCGCGGCGCGCGGCCGATCCGCAGCGCATCCTGGCCGCCACCCAGCGCATCCTGGACCTGCGGCCCTGACCGCGCCAAGGCCGGGGGCACGCCCCAGCCAGGGGGCACCGCCGCCGATCCGCAGGATTTCATTGCGCAAAGCCGCAGTCCATGAGATGATTTTCCCATTTCGAGAAGAACATAATGCGGCCTTTGAAAAGGTTTCCCCTATGTTTCTCGCTCCGCTCGCCGTGCCGGATTCCGCCGGGTTGGATCTTCGCAACGACATGAGGTTTCTGGCGCTCGAAAGGGCGCTGGACGGGGCCTCTCGGGCGGCACGGGCCGAACAGCTGGCCAAGGGCAATACCGGCGACGTGGCGCTGGACTGGGCGCATCTGCTGGACGAGGCCGAGGCGCTGGCCCAGGCCGGCCGCGACCTGCGCCTGCTGGTCGTCGTGGCGCGGATCATGACCAACCTGCGCGGCGCGGAAGGGCTGGCCGAGGGGCTGGACCTGCTGGCCGAGACGCTGGAAACCTGGTGGGACCACCTGCATCCCGCCCTGCGCGAGGGCCAGCTGGTGCGCGAGGCCGCGCTGCGCCGGATCAACGCGCTCTACCAGATCGAGAATGCCGATGCCGGCATCCTGGGCGATCTGGAGTTCAACACCGTGCTGGTCCCGCGCGGCCTGCCCGCGGTCTCGGGCGGGGATCTGGCGGCGGGGGCGGTCACGGCCTCGGTGCTGGCGGCCGAGGGGCCGACGGGGCTTTCGGCCGCCGAACAGGCCGACCGCNTGCTGACCGCCTGCCGCGCCCTGCGCGACACCGAGCCCGAGGCGGTGGCGCAGCTGGAAAC
>NZ_VCBQ01000258.1:0-1356 GCF_006386455.1 Paracoccus sp. FO-3
CCCGCCATCGCCGCCGATCAGCAGCGTGGCCCGCCCGCGTTCGGCCAGGGCAGCGGCCGAGATGCGCAGCCCCGGCGCCAGCGCCGCCCCCGCCGTCAGCGCGCGTTGCAGAAAGGCGGCGCTGTCGGGGCTGAGCCCGGCAAAGCGCGCCTCGGGCTTCCAGCGCCAGGGATCGGCCTCGCGGTCCAGCAGGGTGGCGGCGCGCGCGGCCAGGAAACGGTCCATCGCGCCGCCCGGCCCGATCAGGGCGGCGACCGCGGCCGGATCGGCATCGGGCCCCTGGGCAAAGGGAAAGCGCCCGGCCAGCGCCGGGGCGCAAAGCGGCAGCACCTCGGCCTGCCAGGCACGGGTCAGGGGGTTGGTCAGGTCGCTGGCCTCGGCCGCGCCGCTTTCGGCCAGCGTATCCTCGACCAGCCGGCCGATCAGCGGCGGCGCGTCGCGCAGCGCGCGAACCGTGCGCGCCCGCGCCTGCACGCCAAGCAGCCGGCGCTGCGCATCCGCCGCATCCGCGTCCATCGCCCCCAAGGCCACGTGCAGCTCGGCAAACAGCGCGGCGATCTGGGCGATGCGGCCGCTTTCGACATATTGGATCTCGGGGCCGAAGCGGACGGCGACGGCCAGTTGCAGCGCGTGCGGGCGGCTGCGGTCGGTGCCGCCGGCCTGGCGCCAGACCTCGGCGATCAGCGCCGCCAGGGGCGAATCCGGCCGCGACAGCGCCCCCGAGACCAGCACCGCCCGCCGCCGGTCGTCGAAGGAGCGCAGCCGCAGGTCGCCCAGCCAGCCCTGCCAATGCTGCAAGGTCGCGCCCTGCAACAGCGCCATCACCCGGTCGGGGCTGTCGTTCTGCGGGGCGGGCGCTTGGGCGAACAGCGCCGCGCCGGCCTGCCTTGCCGCCTCGACCGCCAGGCCCGCGCCGCGGGCGCGCGCCATGTCCCAGCCGGCGGCGGTGTAGAGCCCCGGCACCGGCCGGTCCAGCGGCAGGCCCGAGCGGCGCTCGGCAATATCCGCCAGCGCGGGCAGCGCCTGCAAGGGGCGCCAGGGCGGCAGCGCCGCCGCCTCGGCCGAACGGCGCAGTTCCAGAAAGGCGCGCTCGGGCTCGGGCGTCTCGGCAGCAAGGACGCGCGCCTGCGCCAGCAGTTCGGCATCGGGCGGCGCGATGGGGGTGTCGGGGCGGTGCGGCAGGGCCAGCAGATGCGGGGCAAGGCCGGCCAGGGCGGGATCGGCGCCGGCGCGATCCTCGGCCCAGCCGGCCAGCCAGGCGGGTTGCCAGTCGGCCGCACCCGACAGCACCGACCAGGCGCGCAGCGTGTCATAGGCGGCGGCCGGCTCGCCCTCGCCGGCCAGGGCGGCGTCGAT
>NZ_VCBQ01000259.1:0-1344 GCF_006386455.1 Paracoccus sp. FO-3
GTCCTTCTCTATTCGGCGTCCTTAGGTCAAGCGCCATCGAGCAATACACCTCTGTGGTTTCTCGGTCGTTCGCGGGCTCTCGCTTCTCTTCGGGATCAGCACGGCGGCTCTCCCATCATGGGATCAGAAGAGCGAGGCGGTCCAATCTGACTCGCGGCCTGACAACATGTGCTGTCGGAACTGGACCCATTGCGAACTCGTCTCGCCCGTCGTCCCGCGAAGGACACCTTCCCACCAGCGGTGGAACTCTTGCTTCTTTCCTACACGATCATGCTGCCGTGACTCCCTCCCGCGACCAGCGGAAATCGCTGCCATCGACCCACATTCTGTGCATGATCACGGCAAGGCGTCGGGCCAGGGCCACAACCGCCTTCTTAAGACCGGCCCGCTTTGCCAGGCTCATGGCCCAGGCTTTCAGCCATGACCATTTCTTGACCCGCGTCAGCATGGCCTGCGCCGCCTCGTAGAGCAATCCTCGCATCATGCCGTCACCACACAAGGACACCCGTCCGACCCGATGGCTTTCGCCCGATTGCTTGAGCATCGGTGTCAGTCCCAGGATTGGCCCGACGGCCCGGGAACTTCGAAAGCGTGCCGGGATGTCAATCGTGCTGAGAAAGGCAAGCGAGGTCACCGGCCCAACACCAGGGATCGACATCAGGCGCAGGCAGACGGTGTTGTCCCTGACAATGTCCAGCACCTTGCGGTGCAGTTGGGAGAAGGCCTCCCGGACCTTCCGTCTTGCGGCGAGCAAGATGCTGAACACCTCTTCCAAGTCCGGCAAGGCCTCGATGAGATCCTTCACTCGCGCTTCAAACCGTCCCGCACCAACAGTGCCCACCTTGAGGCCAAAGTTGCGTAGCAGACCACGGATGTCGCTTTCGATCGCAAGAGCCTTTTCCTGCAAAAGCTTGCGGCTGCGTAACAATGCGCGGTGCTTCTGGCTGGCCAGGGTCTTTACATGCACCGGGCGATACAGATTGACACGCATCATCTGGGCGATCCCGCGTGCATCATTGCGGTCGGTCTTGTTCACCTGCGCCTTGAGGAAAGCCTTGGCGTGGCGCGTCTCGATGCAGATCGCCGGAAGGCCGGCCTTGGCCAAGCCCTCGAACAGCCACTGAGATAACGGGCCCGCTTCCAGCCCAATCCTCTCAAGCCGGAAACCCACGCCATTCAAGGCACGAGAGATGTCCTCCGGATGGCTAAGAACTTTGAGCTCCCGGCAGATCCGGCCATCCTCATCGACGATACAGACCGTGGTCTCTTTTACCGATACATCCAATCCAGCATAGTGCTTCATGCTGCGCTTCCTTCCCTGATGCTTGTGGCTGCTTCACACAG
>NZ_VCBQ01000026.1:0-54148 GCF_006386455.1 Paracoccus sp. FO-3
CGGCCGCGCGCCACGGCCTGACCGACCTGCTGATCGACGCGGGCGAGATGCGGGCGCTGGGTGCGCGCGGCTGGCGGGTGGGGCTGGCCGATGCCGCAGGGCGCGAACACCGCCGCATCCGGCTGGGCGACCGGGCGCTGGCGACCTCGTCGCCCGGCGGTACGCTGATCGGCCCGCGCGACCTGCCGCATATCCTGGCGCCGGACGGCGGGGCGCCGCCTTGGGACACGATCTCGGTCAGCGCCGACAGCGCCGCCCTGGCCGACGGGCTTTCGACCGCGCTTTGCCTGATGCCGTCCGAGGCCGCCTGCGCGGCGCTGGCGCGCCTGCCGGGCTGCCGGATCGAGCTGGCGATCCCCGCGCCGCATGCGGAATTTCCCGGCAAGATCTCAAGCTTTTGCCTCGCTTGACTTTCATCAATGATCGACTCACGCTTGCCGGACAGTGAGGTCGTATCGAAAACAACAGATAGGGGACCCGCGTCATGAGCGAAATCATGACCAAGAACATGGCCCGGAACGTCTTCTACGGCGGGTCCATATTCTTCATCCTGATCTTTGGCGCGTTAACCGTGCATAGCCATATCTATGCCCGCACCAAGGCAGTGGATGAAAGCCAGCTCACCCCCTCGGTCGTCGAGGGCAAGCATATCTGGGAACGCAACGCCTGCATTGACTGCCATACCATCCTGGGCGAGGGCGCCTATTTCGCCCCCGAGCTTGGCAATGTGATGAAACGCTGGGGCGTGCAGGATGATCCCGAATCCGCCTTCGAGACGCTGAAGGGCTGGATGGAATCCATGCCCACCGGAATCGAGGGCCGCCGCCAGATGCCCCGCTTCGATCTGACGGACGAGGAATTCCGGGCGCTGTCGGATTTCCTGCTGTGGACCGGCACGATCAACACCCAGAACTGGCCACCGAACGACGCGGGCTGAGGGGGAAAACCGATGAGATACCATTCGCAACGCATCGCCTATGCCTATTTCCTGGTGGCCATGGCGCTTTTCGCCGTTCAGGTGATTTTCGGCCTGATCATGGGCTGGATCTATGTCAGCCCGAATTTCCTGTCCGAATTGCTGCCCTTTAATATCGCGCGGATGCTGCATACCAACAGCCTGGTCGTCTGGCTGCTCTTGGGCTTTTTCGGCGCGACCTATTACATCCTGCCCGAAGAGGCCGAGCGCGAAATCCATTCGCCGATGCTGGCCTATATCCAGCTGGGCATTTTCGTGCTGGGCACGCTGGGCGTGGTCGTGACCTATCTGTTCGACCTTTTCCATGGCCATTGGCTTTTGGGCAAGGAGGGGCGCGAGTTCCTGGAACAACCGAAATGGGTCAAGGTCGGCATCGCCGTGGCCGCGGTGATCTTCATGTACAACGTCAGCATGACCGCGCTGAAGGGCCGGCGGACGGCGGTCACGAACGTGCTGCTGATGGGCCTGTGGGGGCTGGTGCTGCTGTGGCTCTTTGCCTTCTACAACCCGGCGAACCTGGTCCTCGACAAGCAATACTGGTGGTGGGTGATCCACCTGTGGGTCGAGGGCGTGTGGGAGCTGATCATGGCCGCCATCCTCGCCTTCCTGATGCTCAAGCTGACCGGCGTGGACCGCGAGGTGGTCGAGAAATGGCTTTACGTCATCGTCGCCACGGCGCTGTTCTCGGGCATCCTGGGCACCGGGCACCATTACTACTGGATCGGCCTGCCGGCCTATTGGCAGTGGATCGGCTCGATCTTCTCGAGCTTCGAGATCGTGCCCTTCTTCGCGATGATGTCCTTTGCCTTCGTCATGGTCTGGAAGGGCCGGCGCGATCACCCGAACAAGGCGGCGCTGGTCTGGAGCCTGGGCTGCACCGTGCTGGCCTTCTTCGGGGCCGGGGTCTGGGGCTTCCTGCACACGCTGCACGGGGTGAACTACTATACCCACGGCACGCAGATCACCGCCGCGCATGGCCACCTGGCCTTCTATGGCGCCTATGTCTGCCTGGTGCTGGCGCTTGTGACCTATTGCATGCCGCTGATGAAGAACCGCGACCCCTACAACCAGGTGCTGAACATGGCCTCGTTCTGGCTGATGTCCTCGGGCATGGTGTTCATGACGGTGACGCTGACCTTCGCCGGCACGGTGCAGACCCATCTGCAGCGGGTCGAGGGCGGGTTCTTCATGGACGTGCAGGACGGGCTGGCGCTGTTCTACTGGATGCGCTTCGGCTCGGGCGTCGCGGTGGTGCTGGGCGCGCTGCTCTTCATCTATGCGGTGCTGTTCCCGCGCCGCGAGGTGGTCACAGCCGGCCCGGTGCAGGCGCACAAGGACGGCCATCTGGAGGCTGCGGAGTAAGCCATGAACGCCTATGCGAAACCCGAACGGAACGGGGCGGCCGACGCCCCCTTCTACCTGCCGCAGGGCGACGAGGTCGCGGTCTTCGAGGCCGCCGCCGCGAACGACCTGCCGGTGCTGCTGAAGGGCCCGACCGGCTGCGGCAAGACCCGCTTCGTCGCCCATATGGCGGCGCGGCTGGGCCGGCCGCTTTATACGGTCGCCTGCCATGACGACCTGTCTGCGGCCGACCTGATCGGCCGCTACCTGCTCAAGGGCGGCGAGACGGTCTGGACCGACGGTCCCCTGACCCGCGCCGTGCGCGAGGGCGCGATCTGCTATCTCGACGAGGTGGTCGAGGCGCGCAAGGACGTGACCGTCGTTCTGCACCCGTTGACCGACGACCGCCGCATCCTGCCCATTGACCGCACCGGCGAGGAAATCGAGGCGGCGCCCGGCTTCATGCTGGTCGCCTCCTACAACCCCGGCTACCAGAACATCCTCAAGACGCTGAAGCCTTCGACCCGGCAGCGCTTCGTGGCCATGGAGTTCGACTTTCCCGAACCCCGGCGCGAGGCCGAGATCGTGGCCCGCGAAAGCGGCCTCGACCGCGACCGCACCCTGGGGCTGGTGCGGCTGGCGGGCAAGATCCGCGGCCTCAAGGGCCAGGATCTGGAAGAGGGGGTCTCGACCCGGCTGGTGGTCTATGCCGCCAGCCTGGTCGCGCGGGGCATGTCCCTGGACCGCGCCATCGAGGCGGCGATGATCGAGCCCCTGACCGACGATGCCGAGGTCAAGCGCGGGTTGCGCGACCTGGCCGCGGCGATCTTCGGCTAAGGGAGGACGCCATCATGGGCCTGGACCTGGAACCCTGGGAACCCGAGGAAACCGTCGGCAAGCTCTGGCACGTCTGGGCCAGCAGCTTCGGCGCGCCGGAGGCGTTCGAGGATCAGGCGGTGGCGCTTTCCGAGGTCTCGGGGCGGCTCGCGGTGCTGTTCCGGGCCCTGGGCGGCGGCGCGGGGGTCGAGATCCGACCCGCCGCCGCCCAGGCATCGCATCATCGCATCGGCTGGCTTCGCCGGCTGGGCACCCCGGCCGAGATGGTGCCGCGCGCAAGTTTCGACGGCGAGATCCTGCGCCTGCCGGAACGGCTGACGGCGCTGCCCTCGCGCCAGGCGAACGGGGCGCTTTACCTGTGGCTGGCGGCCTGCGCCGCGCATGGCAGCCCGGTGCCGCCGCAGGACGATCCGCTGCGCCGCGACCTGGCGCGGCTGGGCGCGGCGCGCCGGGCCGTCGCGGCGACGCTGGAGGATGCGCCGGGCCTGGCCGGGCTTTACGACGATCTGGCCAGGCTGGTGCTGTCCCTGCGCCCCGACCCGCCGCTGCCCCCGGCCGAGGCGGTGGTCGAGGCGCTGGCGCGCCATCTTCTGGGCGATCCCGCGCCGCTGCCGCCCCTGGCCCGCGACTGGCTGGCCGAGCTGGACGATCCGCAGGCCAGGGCGCCGCGCGACTATCACCCGATGCGGCCGGTGCCGCTTTGGCCCGACCTGGCCCTGCCCGAGACGACGCTGGCCGCGGCGCCGGGCGATGCGCCCGACGGCATCGCCGCCGACCCGGCCAGCGGGCGCATGTTCCGCGCCCGCCGCCGGCAGAGCGACCAGCCGCAGCGCCGCGACAGCCTGATCCTGCACAAGTTCGAGGCCCTGCTGAGCTGGGCCGACCTGATGAACCTCAACCGGCATGTCGACGATGACGATCAGGACGACGCGAAGAAGGCGGCCGAGGATCAGGAAGAACTGGGCCTTGGCCAGGTGTCGAAGGCACCGGCGACGCGTTTGCGGCTGCATCTCGATCTTGCGCCCGAGGATGCGGATCTTGAGGCGGTCGCCGGCATCCGCACCTATCCCGAATGGGATGCGCGGCGCGGCCGCTATCTTGCCGATCATGTGCGCGTGCTGGAAAACCGCGCGCCCGAGCATGACGAGGCGCTGACCCCGGACCCCCGTGCGCAAACCCGCATCCGCGCCGTGCGCCGCCAGTTCGAGGCGCTGCGTCCCGGCCGCGTCACCACCACCGGCCACCGCGACGGGGACGATCTGGACGCCGAGCTGACCGTCCGCGCCGCCGCCGACCTGCGCGCCACCGGCCAGGGCAGCGACCGCATCTGGCGCCAGTCCCGGCCGCTGGCGCGCAACCTTGCGGTGTCGATCCTGCTCGACGTGTCGCGTTCCACCGAAAGCGCGGTGACGGGCCGCGCGGTGATCGAGACCGAGCGCGAGGCGCTGGCGGCGCTGGCCTGGGGGCTGGATGCCTGCGGCGACCGTTTCGCGGTCAACGCCTTTTCCTCGCTGAAGCGCGACCGAGTGTTCCTGACCGCCTGCAAGGATTTCGACGAGCCGATGGGCGCTGCGGTCGAACGGCGCATTGCCGGGCTGCGGCCGCGCTTCTATACAAGGCTCGGCGCCGGCATCCGCCATGCCTCGGCCGGGCTGGCGCAGCAGGCCAGCAGCCGGCGGCTTTTGCTGGTCATCACCGACGGCAAGCCCAACGACCTCGACCATTACGAGGGTCGCCACGGCATCGAGGACAGCGCCATGGCGGTGCGCGAGGCGCGGCGCGCCGGCCATGCCGTGCATGGCATCACCGTGGACCGCGACGCGAAAAGCTGGTTTCCCCGCATCTTCGGCCAGGGTGGCTTTTCGCTGATCCCGCATCCCGACCGGCTGCTGGCGGCCCTGCCGGTGATCTATCGCCAGCTGGTGGTGTGATGCGGGTCCAGGATCTGCCGGGCGAGCCGATCATGTGGGTGCTGATCGCCTCGGAACTGCTGGTCTTTGCCGCCGGCATCACCGCCATGGCCGGGGTGCGGCTGACCGACCCGGCCGGCTTTGCCGCGGCGCAGGCGCAGCTGCATGGCTGGATGGCGGCGCTGAACACGGCGATCCTGGTCAGCTCGGGCTTCTGCGCCGCCCTGGCCGAGCGCGCCTGCCACCGCGGCGACGGCCGCCGCGCGCGCATCGGGCTGGCGCTGGCCGCCCTGGGGGGCGCGGCCTTCCTGGCGGTGAAGGCGGCGGAATATGCCGGCGACCTGCGCGCGGGCCTGGGGATGGAGAGCCATCCGTTCTTCACCTTCTACTATCTGCTGACCGGCTTTCACGCCGCGCACGTGCTGTTCGGCATCGGCGTGCTGGCGCTGGTCGCGATCCGGCTGCGCCCCGAAGAGGTGCAGGCGGGCGCGGCCTTCTGGCACATGGTCGACCTGGTCTGGGTGCTGATCCTGCCGCCGGTCTACCTGCTGGGCTAGGGGATGGAATTGACGCGCATCTGGCTGACCCTGCTGGCGCTGACCGCCGCGACCACGGCGCTGGCCTTCGTGCCCGGCCCTGCCGCGGCGGCGGCGCTGCTGGCGGTGGCGTTCCTCAAGGCCCGCGCGATCCTGGGCGGCTTCCTGCATCTCGGCCGGGGCTCGGGCTGGCGCGCGGCCTTTACCGTGCCGCTGGCGATCTGGCTGGCGCTGGTCTGGGGGCTGCACGTCATATGACGGCCCCGCCGGTCAGCGACCCGGTTCGTCCCGGTCCTGCGGCGGATGGCCATGCGCCAGGTTGACGAGCTGGGTCTGGCTGTTGACCCCGGTCTTGACGAACAGCGCCTTTTGCTGGGTTCGCACCGTCTCGTGCGACAGCCCGGCCGCCTCGGCGATCTGCCTGAGGTTGAAGCCTTGCAGCAACCCGCCCAGCACCCTGCCTTCCGCGGCGGTCAGGTCATGGGCCAGGCGCAGCCGGTCGCGCTTTTGTTCAAGGTCCAGCCCGTGCAGCCCCGGATCGACCGCCAGCATGACGCAGGGGCCAAGCAGCAGTTCCGACAATTCGTCGCGGCGGATGCGGACCATGGTGATCGTGGCCTGCGCCGTCCTGAACTCTGCCAGCTTGCGCCCGGCGTGGTTGCGAGACAGCATCTCGCCCAGGCAGTCGTCGGCGGCCTGATCGACCAGCCCGACCGTGCCAAAGGGCGATTGCCGGACCGCCTGCCAAACCTTGTCCGAGAGTTGCGCGGCCGGCGACACCGGCAGGATCTTGCGATCCGCGCCGACGATCATCACCCCAAGGTCCAGCGATTGCGACAGCACCGCGGGCAGTTCCGCCAGCGCGCCCAGCCCCGAGCCACGGCGACACCAGGCCATGGCCCGGTGCAGATGTGCGGAAATCCGGTTGAAGGTTTGCGACCATGCCTCGATCAGCGCGGACTGGCCCAGCGGGGCCATGATCGTCAGCGTCGCGGTGCCCGAACGCCGCGCATCCAGCAGCAGCCCCGCCGCCGTGTCCAGCCCCAGCGGCCTGAGGAAACCATCGTGGAATTCGGTGCGCAGCAATTCGTCATGCGGCACCAGCCGATGCGCCGGCATGGACTGGCGCGACTGGGCCGCCATCGCCCGCTCCATCCAGGGGTTGCGGTGGGTATAGTAGTCCACATATTCCGCCAGCGCTTTTTCCGGCGCGCTGTTGTGCAGGATGGAGCAGCTGCCGTCGGCGCCCTGGTAGAACATCGCCCCCATGCCGCCCGGCGTTGCGCGCTCGATCTCGGCCAGGAAGTCGCGCCAGCTGCGCTCGCCCAGAAGGATCGCATAGATCAGGTCGGTCAGCCGTTCCTCGATGCCGTTCATGGACCGCCTGAAATGCCCCGCCTGCCTCTTGCTTTGCAGCCCTTGCCGCGGGCAGGGGGCGGGCCTTGTCCGGCCCGCGCATCCGACCCGGACGGGAATGCCGGGGTCGATGTTATTTTCGGATCCGCCCAGGTCAAGCGCCGATACCGGGCAAGGCCATGTTTTGGCCGCATTTTCGACAGCGCCGCGCCCCGCCGGCTACGCGGGGCAGCTGGCCATCCACCCGTCCGGGGCATAGGCACAGGACTGATTCGCGGTCTGCCTTGCCTCGCTGGCCAGGCGGCGGGTGTCCTGCAAGGCGGTCGGGATGCTGGCGACGCATTCGGCGTCCCCGGCCGCCCTGGCCTCGGCCAGGCAGGTTTCCAGCACCGCGATGCCTCTGTTCGCGCCGCACCATGCCATCTTGGCCGAGACATGGACCGAGCTGCCGCCATGCGCGCCCAGGGCGAGCAGCCGGTCGGAATAGTCGCGAAGCCGGCTGCTTGCCGCGCGGCCTTGCGGCCGCTGTTCGCATTTCCCGGTGCCGGGCCGGGATGCGCCTGCCGAGGCCGCAGCGGGCGTGTCCAGCGTGGCGGTTGCGCTTTGGATCGGCGACCCCGTGGCGGCGGGCGCAGCCTCGGCCGCCGAACGGCGCTGGGCGGCATCGTTCAGGCTGGCGGTCGCGACCTGAAGCCCGGCGTCGCGATAGGCATCCCCGCCGAAGGCCGCCCCCGGCAGGCCCACGGCCGCGGTCATCTCGCTCTGGTTCACCTGGTCGGCGGTTGCGGGGTCCGGCCCGGAGGTGTCGCAGGCCGACAACAGCATCAAGGGCGCCAAGGCACTGGCAAGAGCAAAGCCGCGGTGCGTTTCAACCTTTCCATGGAAAGCAATGCACCGTCGCTATCGCGCAACCGCCGGCGGACCTTCACCCGATGGGGCGAGGGCCGGCGCGGCGCGCGGTGATTTCCAATGCCGGGGGCGGCGGGTCAGTCCATGGCCAGCATGCGCAATTCGGCGATGTCGGCGATGGTGGCCTTGTCGGCCTCGACCTCGACGCCGTGCTGGCGCAGCCGGGCGAAGGCGCGCGACAGGCTTTCGGGCTGCATGCCCAGGTGCCCGGCGATCAGGCGCTTGTTATAGGGCAGCCGGACTTCGGCCGGGCCGGCCACGGCATCCGACAGGTCGGCCAGGAACTGCGCCACCCGCTGCACCCCGGTATGGGCCTTGAGCTTTTCGATCTGGTCCACCAGCCCTTGCAGATGCACGAAGGTCGAGGCGAGCAGGCCGATGGCGAATTCCTGATTCTCCAGCAGAAGCTGGCGCAGCCGCGCCCCGTCGATCTGCAGGACCGTGCAGTCCGACACCGCCTCGGCCGAGACGGGATAGGGCGTGCCGCGCAGCGCCATCGCCTCGGCGAAGCTGCGGTTGCGGCCCAGGATCGCCACCACCGCCTCGGACCCGCCGGGGGTCAGCCGCGACAGCTTGATGAAGCCGTTCAGCACGATGAACACCGCCCGCGCCGGATCGCCTTGCAGGAAGATGGTCTCGCCCTCGCGATAACTGCGGCGCTGGGCGTCCTTCAGCAGCTTGTCGCGCACTTCGGGGGCCAGCCCGTTCAGCAGAACGGATTTCTTCACCGCCTCGGGCAGGGGGGCGTTCATCGCAGCCTCATCCTTGGTTTCGCGCGGGGCCGAGTGTCGCACGAGCGGCGGGCGAGGAAAAGACCGTGCGTTCCACTCGGCATTTGCCGGCCATCAGGGCGACAGCCAATGCTCGCGCAAGGCGAAATCGCGGTCCAGCAGCACCAGCTCGGCCGGCCGGCCGGGGGCCAGCGTGCCATGACGGTCCTGCAAGCCCAGCAGTTCCGCGGGAATGGCCGAGGCCATGCGCAGCGCGCGTTCGGGCGCGATGCCGACCTGGCGGACCAGCACGGCGACGGCCTGCGGCAGCGTCAGGTCGGCGCCGGCCAGCGTGCCGTCGGCCAGCGTCAACCGCCCATCGCGGCGCAGCACCTTGCGGCCGCCCAGTTCCATCTCGGTCAGATCGGTGCCGGCGAAGGCCATGCAGTCGCTGACCAGGAAGATGCCCTCGGGCCGCGCCCCCAGCGCCAGCCGCATCACCGCCGGATGGACGTGGATGCCGTCGGCGATCAGCCCGGCGCCCGCCTCGCCGGCCAGCACCGCGCCCACCAGCCCCGGCGCGCGGTTGCCGATCTGGCTCATGGCGTTGAACAGATGCGTGGCGCAGCGGGCACCGGCGGCAAAGCCGGCCTGCGCCTGTTCGAAACTGCAATCGCTGTGGCCCAGGCTGACCACCGCGCCGGCTCCGGCAAGGGCGGCGATCTGCTGCGGGCTTGCCGCCTCGGGCGCCAGCGTCACCATCAGCGCCGGCAATTGCCGCGCGGCCTCGCACAGCCGGTCCAGGTCGTCCTCGGCCATCGGCCGGATCAGCGCCGGGTCGTGCGCGCCCTTGCGGCGCGGGTCGAGATGCGGCCCCTCCAGATGCAGGCCCAGGAAGCCCGGCACCTGTGCCTTGGCCGCCGCGATCCCCAGCGCGATGACATGGGCGGTGGCCGCGGGCGTGTCGGTGATCAGCGTCGGCAGCACCCCGGCGGTGCCAAGCGTGCGATGCGCGGCGCAGATGCGGCGCAGCCCGTCCAGGTCGGTCGTGCCGTCCAGCATCAGCCCGCCGCCGCCGTTCACCTGCAGGTCCAGGAAGGCCGGGGCCAGGATGCCCGTGACCGCCCGCCGCCCCTCGGCCGGGGCCTCGGGCTCGGGCAGGATGGCGGCGATCTCGCCCGCCTCGATCACCAGCGCATGACCGTCGAGGAAACGCGCGCCGTCGAAGATGCGGGCGCCGGTCAGGACCTCGCGCGCCATCACACCGTCTCCGTCACCTTGCGCAGATGCGGCGGCGTGTCGGGGTCGAAGCCGCGCCGCCGCGCCAAGCCCTCGATGAAGGCGTAGAAGCCGGCGATGGTGACAAGCGGCGCCACCAGCGGATGCAGGCCGGGGACCGAGGGCAGGGTGACGGCGCCGCCGACCTCGGTGCCGGTGACGAAGACATCCGCGCCCTGCGCCGCCAGCCGCTCGGCCGTGGCCTTCAGCTGGGGCAGGGCGGCGTCCTCGATCCCCAGCGCCAGTACCGGAAAGCCGGCCTGCACGATGGCGGCGGGGCCGTGCAGCACCTCGGCGGCCGAATAGGCCTCGGCATGGATGCCCGAGGTTTCCTTGAACTTCAGCGCCGCTTCGCAGGCGATGGCGAAGCTGGGGCCGCGGCCGAGGACAAAGGCCGACGATGCCCGTGCCAGCCGCGCCGACAGCGGCGACCAGTCCAGCGCCACGGCCTGCGCCAGCCCTTCGGGCAGGGCGGCGACGGCGTCTTGCAAGGCGTGATCCTGCCGCCATTCCGCCAGCAGCGACAGGCCGGCCAGCACCGAGCAGACGAAGGTCTTGGTGGCGGCGACGCTTTTCTCCTCGCCCGCCTGCAGGGGCAGGCAATGGGCCGAAACCTGCGCCATCGGGCTGTCGGAGACATTGGTGATGGCGATGGACAGCGCCCCGCCCTGGCCCGAGGCGCGCATCATCTCGACCCCGTCCGGGCTGCGGCCGGATTGCGAGATGCCGATGCAGGCCGCCTTGCCCAGCCGCAGGGGCCGGCGATAGATCGAGGCGATGGAGGGCCCGACCGAGGCGACGGGCACGCCTGCCTCAAGCTCGATGGCGTATTTCAGATAGGTCGCGGCATGGTCGGACGACCCCCGCGCCACCGTCACCACCAGGTCGGGATCCTTGCGGCGCAGGGCGCTGGCGGCATCCAGCACCGCGTCGCGCGAACGGTCAAGGAAACGGGCGGCGGCTTCGGGGATCTCGGCCACTTCGCGCGCCATATGCGTCTGGCTCATCACGGGTTCCTTTCGCCTTCCGGGGCAAGTTTCAGTTCCACGGCGAAGTCATAGGCATCGCCGCGATAGAGCGAGCGGGTGAACTCGACCACCTTGCCCGAGGGCAGGTAGGAGATGCGTTCGATCCGCAGTCCGGCCACGCCGGGATTGACGCCCAGCAGCTCGGCGTCCTTGGCGTTCAGGTTCGCGGCCGAGATGCGCTGCACCGCCCGCACCGGCCGCAGCCCGCGGCCTTGCAGCACCGCGTAAAGCGAATCGGTGACGCCTTCGGGATCGGGCAGGATCGCTTGCGACAGCGAGGCGCGCTCGATGGCCAGCGGCACCCCGTCCGAGCTGCGCACCCGTTCCAGCCGCGCCACCTTTTCGCCGACGCCCAGCCCCAGCGCCATCACCTCTTCGGGGGCGGGGGCGTGCAGGCCGCGCGCGATCCAGCGGCTTTCGACGCTGCGGCCGCGCCGGGCCATGTCCTCGGTAAAGGATGTCAGCAGCGACAGCGCCTGTTCCAGCTTTTCGACCCTGGGCGCGACGAAGGTGCCCGAGCCGCGCCTTTGCACCAGCTGCCCCGAGGCGACCAGCTCCGCCACCCCCTTGCGCACGGTGACGCGCGACAGGCCGGTCATCGCCGCCAGCTCGCGTTCCGACGGCAGGCTGTCGCCCGGCTGCAGCCGCCCCGAGGCGATGGCCTCGGCGATCAGCCGGTGCAATTGCAGGTAAAGCGGGCCGCCGCCGGTTTCCTCGAAAGCCTCGGGGGTGAACAGCTCGCCCATCATGCCTCCTGCCGGGCCAGGTGCAGCGCGCCGTCGAGGCCCGAGCCCCTGGGCGGCTGGATGGGCCACAGCCCCTGCAGGCGGGCGGCGTAATGCGCGCCAAGCCCGCCCAGGAACACCACCGGCAGGTCGCGGCCGGCCTGCAAGGTGTCGATCATGGCGCGGATCTCGGCCACGGCCGCGGCAAAGATGCGCTCGCCCGCCGGGTCGGTGCCGGCGGTGATGCGCGGCGCGAATGCGGCGAATTCGGCGGGCCGGGCGCGGAAGCCGAAGGAGATCACCCCCTCGATCCCGCCCAGCTCGTCCAGGACGGCTTGCAGCAGCGGGCTCATCGGCGCGAAGCCGTCCTCGGCGCGCAGGGCCTCGGACAGAAGCGCCCGGCCCAGCACCGCGCCGCTGCCCTCGTCGCCCAGGACGAAGCCGCGCCCGCCATATTGCCGCATCTCGCCGCCGATCTGGACCGCAAAGACCGAGCCGGTGCCCATGGCGGCGACGATGCCGTCCCCGCCCCCCAGCGCGCCGGTGGCGGCAGTGACGGCATCGGTGACGATGCGCGTGCGGCGAAAGGGCAGCATGGCCTGCAGGCTGCGGGCGGCGGCGGTGACATTGGCGCCGGCCAGGCCCAGCACGGCGGTCAGTTCGTCCAGGTGGCCCCGCCCGGCGTCCTGAAGCGCGGCGCGGGCGGCGGCGAGGATATTGGCGCAGGCCCCCTCGGTCTCGACCGAGATATTCGCCGGCCCCGCTGCGCCCCGGCCGATGATCCGGCCCGAGCCGTCCGCGATGGCGGCGCGGCAGCCGGTCCCTCCTCCGTCTATGCCCAGGAAATATGACATGGCGACTCCCTTTGCAGGCAAGATACCAAAACAATACCAAATGGGAAGGGTTAATTTGAGTTTCCCCAAGAAACGCCGATTTTCGGCCTTTTTGAAGAAAGGGGTTTACAAGTGGTATTGTTTTGGCATTATCAACGGAACAGGGGGAATCACATGACCGCATCCGGCACCGAGGCAAGGCATCCGGCATCGACAGGGCTTCACGCGCGCCCCGGCGGCGACGTGCTGCGCATCCTGCTGGAGGCGCAGGTCGCGGCGCTGGCTGCGTTGCAGCCCGCCTTGCCGGCGCTGGAACGCGCGGCCGAGGCCGCAGCAGAGACGCTGCGCCGGGGCGGCAAGCTCGGCTATGCCGGGGCCGGTTCCTCGGGGCTGATGGCGCTGGCCGATTGCCTGGAACTGGCCGGCACCTTCGGCATCGCGCCCGAGCGCACGCCGATGATGTTCGCCGGCGGGACCGAGGCGCTTTTGCACCTGCAAGGCAGCGTCGAGGACGACCCGCGGCTTGCGCTGGCCGACCTGGACCGTTCCGGGCTGGCGGCGGGGGATGTGCTCTTGTGCCTCTCGGCCTCGGGGCGCACGCCCTATGCGCTGGCGATCTGCGCGGCGGCGCAGGAGCGGGGCGTGACCGTGGCCGGCCTAGCCAATGTGGCGGGCTCGGCCCTGCTGGAACGCGCCGACATCCCGGTGCTGATCGAGACCGGGGCCGAGGTGGTTTCCGGCTCGACCCGCATGGGGGCGGCCACGGCGCAGAAGGTGGCGCTGAACATGCTGTCGGTGCTGGTGGCGATCCGGCTGGGCCATGTCCATGACGGCTACATGGTCAACCTAGTGGCCGACAACATCAAGCTGGTGGACCGCGCCGCCCGTATCGTCGCCGCCGTGGCGGGGGTCGGGCGCGACGCGGCCGAGGCGGCGCTGTCGCGCACCGGCGGCGCGGTGAAGCCCGCGATCCTGGTCGCGCGCGGCATGGCGCCTGATATGGCCAAGGCGCGGCTGGCCGCAACCGGGGGCCTGCTGGCCCCGCTGATCTGATTGCAACCGGAGGGTCCGCGAGAGACCCGATGCCGAAGGGAGAAGACCATGACCAAGACCATCCGCCTGGCGCTGCTGGCCAGCACATTGCTGACCGGCGCCGCCTGGGCCCAGGACGTGACGCTGACCATCGAGAGCTGGCGCAACGACGACCTTGCCATCTGGCAGGAAAAGATCATCCCGGCCTTCGAATCGGCCAATCCCGGCATCAAGATCAATTTCGCGCCCTCGGCGCCGCCGGAATACAACGCGGTGCTGAACTCCAAGCTGGATGCGGGCTCGGCCGGCGACCTGATCACCTGCCGGCCCTTCGACGCCTCGCTGGAGCTGTTCAAGAAGGGCAAGCTGGCCGACCTGAGCGACCTGGCGGCGATGGCGAATTTCTCGGACGTGGCGAAATCGGCCTGGCAGACCGATGACGGCGCCCAGACCTTCTGCGTGCCGATGGCCTCGGTGATCCACGGCTTCATCTACAACAAGACCGCCTTCGAGGAACTGGGGCTGACACCGCCGAAGACCGAGGCCGAGTTCTTTGCCCTGCTCGACAAGATCAAGGAGGACGGCACCTATATCCCGATGGCCATGGGCACCGCGGACCAGTGGGAGGCCGCGACCATGGGCTACCAGAACATCGGCCCGAACTACTGGAAGGGCGAGGAGGGCCGCAAGGCGCTGATCGAGGGCACGCAAAAGCTGACCGACGAAGGCTGGGTCGCGCCCTTCCGCCAGCTGGCGAAATGGAAGGACTACCTGGGCGACGGGTTCGAGGCGCAGACCTATCCCGACAGCCAGAACCTGTTCACGCTGGGCCGCGCCGCGATCTATCCGGCCGGGTCTTGGGAGATCGGTGTCTTCGGCCCGCAGATCGGCGGTGCCTTCGAGATGGGCGCCTTTCCGCCCCCCGTCCCGGCCGAGGGCGACACCTGCCATATCAGCGACCATACCGACATCGCGCTGGGCATGAACGCGGCGACGCAGCACCCGGAAGAGGCGCGGAAGTTCCTGGAATGGGTCGGTTCGTCCGAGTTCGCCACGCTTTACGCCAATGCGCTGCCGGGCTTCTTCTCGCTGAATTCGGCGCCGGTCGAGATGGAGGATGCGCTGGCCAAGGAATTCGTCTCCTGGCGCGAGAGCTGCGAGCCCACCATCCGCTCGACCTACCAGATCCTGTCGCGGGGCACGCCGAACCTGGAGAACGAGACCTGGACCGCCTCGGCCAATGTCATCACCGGCACCGAGACGCCCGAGGCCGCGGCCGAGCGGCTGCAACAGGGCCTGGCCTCGTGGTACGCGCCGCAGCAGAACTGAGCCTCGGCCGGGCCTGACGGCCGGAAGTCAATGTGGCCGGGCCTGGTGGCCCGAGGTGAAATGTTGCCGGGCCTGGCGGCCCGGCGGTGGCGGGGGGCTTTCCGCCCCCCGCACCCCCCGAGGGTATTTTTCAACGGAGAAGGAGGGCGTCATGGCGCAGCGGAAAGCGTTTCGCTGGCATATCGCGGTGTTTCTTGCGCCCGCGGTGCTGGTCTATACCGCCATCATGATCGTGCCGCTGTTCGGGACGCTGAACCTGTCGCTGTTCAACACCGGCGAGGAGGGCCGCGTCTTCGTCGGCCTGCGGAATTTCGCCACGCTGTTCGGCGATCCGCGCTGGTCGGCGAGTTTCTGGAACGCGCTGGGCAACAACGCCTGGTTCTTCCTGGTCCATATGCTGGTGCAGAACCCGGTCGGCGTGGCGCTGGCGGCGCTGCTGAGTTCGCCGCGGCTGCGCGGCGCGGCCTTCTATCGCACCGCGATCTTCATCCCGACCATCCTGAGCTTCGTCATCGTCGGCTTCGTCTGGAAGCTGATCCTGTCGCCGATCTGGGGCATTGCGCCGGGCATGCTGGACGCCGTCGGGCTGAAGAGCCTGTTTGCGCCCTGGTTGGGCCGCGAGGGCACGGCGCTGACCACCCTGGCGCTGATCTCGGTCTGGCAATTCGTCGGCATCCCGATGATGCTGATCTATGCCGCGCTGCTGTCGATCCCCGACGAGGTGATCGAGGCGGCCGAGATGGACGGCGTCACCGGCTGGTCGCAGTTCTGGAAGATCAAGCTGCCGCTGATCCTGCCCTCGATCGGCATCATCTCGATCCTGACCTTCGTCGGCAATTTCAACGCCTTCGACCTGATCTACGTCACGCAAGGCGCATTGGCGGGGCCGAATTTCTCGACCGACATCCTGGGGACGTTCCTTTACCGGACCTTCTTCGGCTTCCAGCTGCAGATCGGCGACCCGCACATGGGCGCGACCATCGCCACCGCCATGTTCGGCATCATCCTGCTGGGCGTCGGCTTCTACCTGTTCGCCATCCAGCGCCGGCTGCGCCGCTATCAGTTCTGAGGGGAGAGCCATGAGCCAAGCCCGCCATTCCACCGCCCGCAGCCTGGCTGCCCATGCGGTGCTGATCCTCTATACCGTGATCGCGCTGTTTCCGGTCTTCGTCGTGGTCATCAACAGCTTCAAGAACCGCCGCGCGATCTTTGCCGATCCGCTGGCCGTGCCCACGGCGGAAAGCTTCGACCTGGTCGGCTATCGCACGGTGCTGGCGCAGGGGGATTTCCTGCTTTACTTCCAGAACTCGCTGGTCGTGACCGTGGCCAGCCTGTTCTTCGTGCTGCTGTTCGGTGCCATGGCGGCCTTCGCCCTGTCGGAATACCGCTTTCGCGGCAACATGCTGATGGGGCTTTACCTGGCCTTGGGGATCATGATCCCGATCCGGCTGGGCACCGTCGCCATCCTGCAGATGATGGTCGCATCCGGGCTGGTCAATACGCTGACGGCGCTGGTGCTGGTCTATACCGCGCAAGGGTTGCCGCTGGCGGTGTTCATCCTGTCCGAGTTCATGCGCGGCGTCTCGGACGACCTGAAGAACGCGGGCCGCATCGACGGGCTTTCGGAATACACCATCTTCTTCCGGCTGGTGCTGCCCTTGGTGCGGCCGGCCATGGCCACCGTCGCCGTCTTTACCATGATCCCGATCTGGAACGACCTGTGGTTCCCGCTGATCCTGGCGCCGAGCGAGGCGACCAAGACCGTCACCCTGGGCAGCCAGGTCTTCATCGGCCAGTTCGTCACCAACTGGAATGCGGTGCTGGCGGCGCTGAGCCTCGCCATCCTGCCGGTGCTGGTGCTTTACCTGGTGTTCTCGCGCCAGCTGATCCGCGGCATCACCGCCGGCGCCGTCAAATGATCCGTCTTGCAGCAAGGAGACCCCGATGGGAGCCCTGACCCTTACCCAAGTCACCAAGTCCTTCGGCACCACCCAGGTCATCAAGGGCGTGGACCTGGCGGTCGAGGATGGCGAGTTCTGCGTCTTCGTCGGCCCCTCGGGCTGCGGCAAGTCCACGCTTCTGCGCATGATCGCCGGGCTCGAGGACGTGACCTCGGGCGACGTGGCCATCGACGGCGCGCGGGTGAACGACCTGGCCCCGGCCCGGCGCGAGATCGCCATGGTGTTCCAGAGCTATGCGCTTTACCCGCATCTGACCGTGCGCGACAACATGGGGTTGGCGTTGAAACAGGCCGGCACGCCCAGGGCGCAGATCGAGGCGGCGACCGGCAAGGCGGCCGAGATGCTGGCGCTGGCGCATCTGCTGGAGCGGCGCCCGGCCGAGCTGTCGGGCGGCCAGCGCCAGCGCGTCGCCATCGGCCGCGCCATCGTGCGGCGCCCGAAGCTGTTCCTGTTCGACGAGCCGCTGTCGAACCTCGACGCCGCGCTGCGCGTGCAGACCCGGATCGAGATTGCCCGGCTGCATCGCGAACTGGGCGCGACGATGATCTATGTCACCCACGACCAGGTCGAGGCGATGACGCTGGCCGACAAGATCGTCGTATTGCGCGGCGGCGTGGTCGAGCAGGTGGGCCGCCCCATGGACCTTTACAACGATCCCGACAACACCTTCGTCGCCGGCTTCATCGGCAGCCCGCAGATGAATTTCCTGGACGCCGGCAAGCTGGGCCTGCGCTCGGCCCGGCTGGGCATCCGCCCCGAGCATCTGGTGCCGGGCGGCGGCCAGATCGGCGGCCGCGTCAGCCATGTCGAAAAGCTGGGCGGCGAGACGCTGGTCTATGTCGCATCCGAGGACCACGGCCTTTTGACCGTGCGGCTCTTCGGCGAGCAGGACTATGCCGTGGACGAGGTGGTCGGGCTGGGCTTCGAGCCGAACCGCGCCTTTCACTTCGACGCCGAGGGGCGGCGGCTGCGCTAGATCACCACAACGCCGGAATGCTTGGCCTTGTGTTCCGGCTCGACATGGATGGTGATGAACGCGCCGGGCAGCTTGCGCTTGAGCGCCTGTTCGATGCGGTCGCAGATGTCATGGGCGGCATCGACCGTGGTCTGGCCGTCCACCACCAGGTGGAAGTCGATGAAGGTGCGCGGCCCGGCATGGCGGGTGCGCAGGTCATGCGCCTCGATGGCGCCGATGGCGGTGTCCGAGATGGTGGCGCGGATCTCGGCCAGCGTGTCCTCGGAAACCGCCTCGTCCATCAGGCCCGAGAGCGAGCTGGCCATGACTTTCCAGCCCGACCACAGGATGTTCAGGGCGACCAGCGCCGCCAGCGCCGGGTCCAGCACCGCCCAGCCGGTGAGGACCGCCAGGGTCACGCCCGCCACCACGCCCACGGACGAGATCACGTCCGACAGGAGATGCCGCCCGTCGGCGACCAGCGCCGGCGATTTCAGCCGCCCGCCGCGGCTGATCAGCACCCAGCACCACAGCGCGTTCAGCACGCTGGCCAAACCGTTGACCAGCAGCCCTTCGAGCGGCGCATCCAGCATGCGCGGGTTCTGGAAACCGTGCCATGCCTCGCGCAGGATCAGCAGCGCGGCGACGATGATCATCACCCCCTCCAGCACGGCGCTGAAGAACTCGGCCTTGTGATGGCCATAGGGGTGGCCGCGGTCGGCGGGCTTGGCCGCGACCCGGATCGCGATCAGCGCGGCGACGGCGGTGGCGACGTTCACCGTGCTTTCCAGCGCATCCGACAGCAGCGCGACCGAGCCGGTCAGCCACCAGGCAAGCGCCTTCAGCGCCAGAACGACCAGCCCGACGAGGATGCTGCCGAAGGCGATCTTTTCGGTCGCAGACATGGGCGCTTCCTTTTCCGAATCCGTCGCGCCGGGGTTTTATCCGGGTTGGCGGCCAGGGCCAACCGGCCTTGCGGGAAAGTTGCGTGCTGCGGGAAAGGGGGCGCCCCGGTCAGGCCCGGAAGGTGCGTGCCGCCGGGTTGCCCGAACGGGGACGCGCAGCCCCGGCATAAAGATCCGAGGATTTTTCCAGCTGGCCGCGCTGGATCTGATGCGGTTCGGCCGGGATCCTTCTGGCCGCCCATGCGTCGGCGGCGAAAAGGGCGCAGACGCCCGCGCCCAGGAAGCCGAGGGCCGAGACCCACCAGGGCAAGCCCAGGATCATCGACAGGATTGCGGCTCCTAGGCTGGCCAGCACGCTTGTGAACATGATCCCCGTCGGCTCCACCAACTGAACAGTATAGTTCACATAGCATGCCCGAAGCGCGATTCAACGGAAGTGTTTCGGGTGGAGCGGCATTTGTCCGGATGGCCGGGGGTGCCGGTGGCCGGGATGGTCCCTGGCGCAGCTAAAGGAAAGGGGGCCCGCAGGCCCCCGATCCGTCCTATTCCGCCGGCACCGCCGCCAGATCCTCGACCGGGGCGATGGGATACTGCAGATGCGGCAGCATCTCCCTGGGGCAGACTTGCAGGAAGTTCGCCTTTTCGTCCTCCCAGTTCTGCAGGATCTCCTCGGCCCGGCGCGAGCGGGTCTCTTGGTGGTGCCGCTCGATCAGGTCGCGCAGCTGCTCTTCCCAATGTGCCTGCGTTACCGGGCACAGGACCAGCGTCTCGGCGTTGATATAGTCGCGCGCCAGCCCCTCCGGGTCGTAGAGATAGGCCATGCCCCCGGTCATGCCGGCACCGAAGTTCGCGCCGATCCGGCCCAGGATCACCGCGACGCCGCCGGTCATGTATTCGCAGCCGTTCGAGCCGCAGCCCTCGATCACCACCTTGGCGCCCGAGTTCCTGACCGCGAAGCGTTCGCCCGCGCGGCCGGCGGCGAAGAGATGGCCGTCGGTCGCGCCGTAAAGCACGGTATTGCCGATGAGGGTGTTCTCGGCCGCCTTCAGCGGGCTGCCCATCGGCGGGCGCACGACGATGGTGCCGCCGGACAGGCCCTTGCCGACATAGTCGTTGGCATCGCCCGAGACCTCGATCTTCAGCCCCGGCGCGGCGAATGCGCCCAGCGACTGGCCCGCGCTGCCGGTCAGCCGCACGGTCAGGTGATCGGGTTGCAGCTTGTTGCGCATGCCGAAGGTCTGCACGATCATCGACGAGGTGCGCGTGCCCACCGTCCGCTGCGTGTTCCTGACCGCATAGGAAAGCTGCATCTTCTCGCCGTCCGAGAAGAAGCGGCCGGCATCGCGGATGATCTCGGCGTCCAGCGTGTCGGGCACCGCGTTGCGCGGCTTCGAACGGTCGTAGACGATCTTTTCCGAGCCATCGACGGTGATGAGCAGCGGGTTCAGGTCCAGGTCGTCCAGCGACTTGTCGCCGCGGCTGACCTGGGTCAGCAGGTCGGCGCGGCCGATCACCTCGTCCAGCGAACGCGCGCCGATGCTGGCCAGGATCTCGCGCACCTCGGTGGCGTAGAAGGTGATCAGGTTCACCACCTTGTCGGCCGAACCGTTGAACATCGCGCGCAGCTTTTCGTCCTGGGTGCAGACGCCGACCGGGCAGGTGTTCGACTGGCACTGGCGCACCATGATGCAGCCCATGGCGATCAGGGCGGCGGTGCCGATGCCGTATTCCTCGGCCCCCATCATCGCCGCCATGACGATGTCGCGCCCGGTGCGCAGGCCCCCGTCGGTGCGCAGCGTCACCCGGTCGCGCAGGCGGTTCATCGCCAGCACCTGATGCGCCTCGGTCAGGCCCATCTCCCAGGGCAGGCCGGCGAACTTGATCGAGGTGGCCGGCGAGGCCCCGGTGCCGCCGTTGTGCCCCGAGATCAGGATCACGTCGGCCTTGGCCTTGGCCACGCCCGCCGCAATGGTGCCGACGCCCGAGCTTGCCACCAGCTTCACCGTGATCTTGGCGCGCGGGTTGATCTGCTTGAGGTCATAGATCAGCTGCGCCAGATCCTCGATCGAATAGATGTCGTGGTGCGGCGGCGGCGAGATCAGCGTCACGCCCTTGGTCGAATGCCGCAGCCGGGCGATCAGGTCCGTCACCTTCATGCCGGGCAGCTGGCCGCCCTCGCCGGGCTTGGCGCCCTGGGCGACCTTGATCTCCAGCTCCTCGCAGGCGTTCAGGTATTCGGCGGTGACGCCGAACCGGCCCGAGGCGACCTGCTTGATCTTGGCGCAGGGGTTGTCGCCATTGGGCAGCGGGTGGCTGTGGGCCGGATCCTCGCCGCCCTCGCCCGAGTCGGATTTCGCGCCGATGCGGTTCATGGCGATGTTCAGCGTCATATGCGCCTCGGGCGACAGCGCGCCCAGCGACATGCCCGGCGTCACGAAGCGCTTGCGGATCGAGGTGATCGATTCCACCTCTTCCAGCGGCACCGGCTTGCCCAGCGGCTTGATGTCCAAGAGGTCGCGGATATGGATCGGCGGGTTCGCCCGCATGGTCGCGGTGAACTGCTTCCAGATGTCGTAGGACGCCTTTTCGCAGGCCAGCTGCAACAGCCGCATGGTATTGGCTTCCCAGGCGTGCTTCTCGCCCGAGCGGCGCGCCTTGTAGAAGCCGCCCACCGGCAGCAGATCGACCAGGGCCGCGCGGAAGCCCTTGGCATGGGCCTCTTCCAGCTTGGCTTGCAGCCCGTGCAGGCCGATGCCCGAGATGCGCGACTGCATGCCGGGGAAATATTCCGCCACCATGGCGCGGGAAAGCCCCACCGCCTCGAAGTTCAGCCCGCCGCGATACGAGGACAGGACCGAGATCCCCATCTTGGCCATGATCTTCAGCAGGCCCGCGTCGATGGCCTCGCGATAGCGGGTCATGATGTCGATCAGGTTGCCGTCCAGCAGCCCGCGCTCGATCCGCTCGGCCAGGGTGTCCTGCGCCAGATAGGGGTTCACCGTGGTCGCGCCGCAGCCGATCAGCACCGCGAAATCATGCGGGTCCACGCATTCCGAGGCGCGCACGTTCAGCGAGCAGAAGGTCCGCAGCCCCTTGCGCGTCAGCCAGCTGTGCACCGCGCTGGTCGCCAGGATCATCGGCACGCCGACGCGGCTGGCCGAGATGCCCTCGTCGGTCAGGATGATATGGCCGTTGCCGGACCGCACGGCATCCTCGGCCTCGGCGCGGATGCGCGCCAGCGCCTCGCCCAGGGCATCGGCGCCGCCATCGACCGGGAAGGTGCAGTCGATCTGCGTCGCCTGGTCGCGGAACATGCGGGTCAGCTCCTCGAACTCGCCATTGGCGAGGAAGGGGCTTTCCAGCATGGTGATCTCGGCATGGGTCGAGCTTTCCTCAAGCACGTTCTTGAGGTTGCCGAAGCGGGTGCGCAGGCTCATCACCCGGCTTTCGCGCAGGCTGTCGATGGGCGGGTTCGTCACCTGGCTGAAGTTCTGCCGGAAGTAATGCGACAGCGGCCGGAACTGGCGCGACAGCACCGCGGGCGGCGTGTCGTCGCCCATCGAGGCCAGCGCCTCCTTGGCGTCCTCGGCCATCGGGACCAGCATCTGCTCGACCAGCTCGACCGTATAGCCGACGGCGATCTGGCGGCGGTGCAGTTCCTCGCCGACATGCAGCGGGGTCTCGGGCAGCTTGGCCATCAGCTCCGAGGGCTGGACGACCTTTTCCACCCAGTCGCCAAAGGGCTGGCTGGCCGCCAGGTGGTCCTTGATCTCGCGGTCGTGGTAAAGCTTGCCCTCGGCCATGTCGACGGCGATCATCTGGCCCGGACCCAGCGCGCCCTTTTCGCGCACGGCGGTCTCGTTCACCGGGACCATGCCGGCCTCGGAGCCCGCGATCAGCAGGTTGTCGCCGGTCACGACATAGCGCAGCGGCCGCAGCCCGTTGCGGTCCAGGCCGCCGCAGACCCAGCGCCCGTCGGTCATCGCCAGCGCCGCCGGCCCGTCCCAGGGCTCCATGATCGAGTTGCAATAGGCATACATGTCCGCCCAGGCCTTGGGCATGTCGGTGGTGGCCTTGGACCAGGCCTCCGGCACCAGGATGGTCTTGGTCATCGGCGCATTGCGCCCCGAGCGCACCAGCACCTCGAACACCGCGTCCAGCGCCGCGGAATCGGACGAGCCGCCGGGGATGATCGGCTTGATGTCCTCGGCCATCTCGCCGAAGGTCCGCGAGGCCATGCGGATCTCGTGGCTGCGCATCCAGTTCGAGTTGCCCTTGAGCGTGTTGATCTCGCCGTTATGGGCCAGCATGCGGAAGGGCTGCGCCAGCCACCATTGCGGGAAGGTGTTGGTGGAATAGCGCTGGTGATAGATGGCAAAGGCGGATTCGAAGCGCTCGTCCTTGAGGTCGGGATAGAACTCGGCCACCTGTTCGGCCAGCATCATGCCCTTGTAGATGATGCTGCGGCAGGACAGCGTGCAGATATACATGCCCGCGATCTGCGCCGCCACCGCCGCCTTCTCGATCCGGCGGCGGATGATGTAAAGCTCGCGCTCGAACTGCTCGTCGTCGATGTCCTTGTCGCAGCGGATCAGGATCTGCTCGATCTCGGGGCGGGTGGCATTGGCCTTTTCGCCCAGGACCGAGGTGTTCACCGGCACGTGGCGCCAGCCGTAGATGTAATGGCCCATGCGCAGCACTTCGGATTCCACGATGGTCCGGCAACGCTCCTGCGCGGCGAAATCGGTGCGCGGCAGGAAGACCTGGCCCACGGCGATCAGCTTGTCGTGGTCGGGCTCGTGCCCGGTGCGGCGCACCTGGTCGTAGAAGAAGGGCACCGGGATCTGCACATGGATGCCGGCGCCGTCGCCGGTCTTGCCGTCGGCGTCCACGGCGCCGCGGTGCCAGATCGCCTTCAGCGCGGTGATGCCGCTTTCCACCACCTTGCGGCTGGCCTTGCCGTCGATGCTGACGACCAGCCCGACCCCGCAGGACGAATGCTCGTCCTCGGCACGGTAGAGCGAATGTTCCGCCATCCAGTCGCGGCGGGCCTGTTCCTGCTGTTCCCAGCTCATCTGTTCACAGTCCTTCACGTCCGTGCCTCCTTCGTAAGCTGCCACAGGATGTCGGCGCCCTGGCCGCCCACCATCTGCAGGTCGCAATCATATTCCGGCTTGGTCGAGCCGAAGCCGGGCTGTCCGGGGAACGAGAACGTCACCGGGCTGTCGTTGGTCTGCTGCACGGCGCCGGTCCAGTCCTCGGAGGTCTCGACCCCGCCGTAGAACCGCCCCTGCGCGCGGCTGATGAATTGCTGGCCGCGGCGCTGGATCAGCACCTGGCCGGATTCGCCATAGGTGGTCAGCTCGAAGCGCGTGACCTCCAGCGTCACGCCGTCGATCTGCACCTTTTCGCCGGTCAGCTCGTCATGGCCCACATGGCGCAGCCGCTCGCCGCTGTTCGAGCGGGTCCAGAAATCGAAATCGTCGCGCCCGGTCTCCAGCAGCGTGCTGAACGAGGCATGGTCCTGCGCCTCGTCCTCCAGCAGGTCGGTCAGGCCGCTGCGCAGGTCGGTGCTTTCCATCCAGCGCGTCTCGCGGTCGATGCGCGATTGGAAGGTCGGGCCCTCGGGGGTGAAATAGGTCACCCGCTGGTCCCCCGGCGCATCCGAGCCGCAGCGATAATGCTGCGAAACGCTGCAACCGCGGTTCTGCACCGTGATCTCCAGCTTGCAGCCGGAAGGCGGGGTGAAATTCGCCGCCGCGGCGGGCAGGGCAGGAAGCGTCAGCATGGCTGCCATTCCTGCCGCCAGCGCCATGCCGCGCGCCATCGGCGCGGCGCCGGGTGCGGGGCTGGGGCGTGGTTGTCGTGCCATGGCCGCCCCCTATTCGGCCGCGACGCGGGCGGCACCCGACAGGTAGCCGGCGATGCTGTCGGCGGCCTCGCGGCCGTCGCGGATCGCCCAGACCACCAGGCTGGCGCCGCGCACGATGTCGCCCACGGCAAAGACGCCGGGCAGGCTGGTCTGGTGCGTCTGGTAATCGGCCTTGATCGTGCCCCAGCGCGTGACCTCCAGCCCATCGACGCCCCAAAGCCGCGGCAGTTCCTCAGGCTCGAAACCCAGCGCCTTGATGACCAGCTCGGCCGGCTCGTCGTAATCGGCGCCCTCGATCAGTTCCGGCGACTGCCGGCCCGAGACATCGGGCTGGCCCAGCCGCATCCGCTGCACCCGCACGGCGCTGATGGTCGGGATCTCGCCGGTGTCGTCGACGTCGCGTTCCTGCGCGACCATCGCCTCGCCGGTGACATGGCCGGTAAAGGCGCCGGGGGCGGACAGCCAGACGAACTCGACGCCCTCTTCCTCGGCGTTCTGCACCTCGCGCTGGCTGCCGGGCATGTTGGCCCGGTCGCGGCGGTAAAGGCATTTCACCGATTGCGCGCCCTGGCGGATCGCCGTCCTGACGCAATCCATCGCGGTGTCGCCGCCGCCGATGACCACGACGCGCTTGCCCTTGGCGTTCAGCTCGCCATCCTCGTAATCGGGTATCTCGTCGCCCAGGTCCACCCGGTTCGAGGCGGTCAGGTAATCCAGCGCCCGCACCACGCCCTTGGCGGCGGCATTGTCGATGTCCAGGTCGCGGGTCTTGTAGACGCCGGTCGCGATCAGCACCGCGTCATGCTTGCCGCGGATGGCATCGAAGCTGATGTCCTCGCCGACATTGACGTTCAGCACGAAGTCCACGCCGCCCTGGGCCAGCTGCTCGGTGCGCCGCTCGACCACCTGCTTTTCCAGCTTGAAGCCGGGGATGCCATAGATCATCAGCCCGCCGGCGCGGTCGTGGCGGTCATAGACCGTGACCTGGAAGCCCATGCGGCGCAGCCGGTCGGCGGCGGCAAGCCCGCCGGGCCCGGCGCCGATGATGCCGATGGATTCCGGCCGTTCCTGCATCGGCACGACCGGGGTGATCCAGCCCTGCTCCCAGGCGGTGTCGGTGATGTATTTCTCGATGGCGCCGATGGTGACGGTGCCGTGGCCGGACTGCTCGATGACGCAATTGCCCTCGCACAGCCGGTCCTGCGGGCAGATGCGGCCACAGATCTCGGGGAAGGTGTTGGTCTCCTGGCTGCGCAGATAGGCTTCCTGCGTGCGGCCCTCGGCGGTCAGGCGCAGCCAGTCGGGGATGTTGTTGTGCAGCGGGCAATGGCTCTGGCAATAGGGCACGCCGCATTGGCTGCAGCGGCTGGCCTGTTCCTTGGCCTTGGCCTCGGCGAACTCGCGATAGATCTCGTGGAAATCTTCCGAGCGGGATGCCGCGTCACGCTTTTCGGGCATCTCGCGCCCGATGGTGACAAATTTGAGCATCTTCTGCGTGGCCATGGCTGCGCGTCCTTCGATGACGAGGGTGTTCACAGCCTGATAAGACAGGCTGCCGTCAAAGAAAAGTCAGCACAGTTGACCTAATTAACGATTCTTCCGATCCGCCTTCACTTTTTCATGCTGCAAATGCGAAAAATGGGTCAGTATTGTTTACTATCCTGCCTGCAAAGCCAGCAGAACCACGGCCCCGACCACGATTCGCCACCAGGCGAAGAAGCCGTAGCCATAGGTCGAGACATAGTTCAGCAACCCCCGCACCACGACCACGGCGGCCAGGAAGGCGCAGACGAAGCCCAGCACGATGTTCCCGGTCGCCGCTGCGTCCAGGATGTCGCGGTTCTTGTAGAGGTCATAGACGAAAGCGCCCAGCATCGTCGGCATGGACAGGAAAAAGCTGAATTCCGCGGCAGAACGCTTGTCCGCGCCCAGAAGCAGGGCACCGACGATGGTCGCCCCCGAACGCGAGACGCCGGGAATCATCGCCAGGCACTGGATGAAGCCGATCTTCAGCGCCATGGGCAGCGGGAAATCCTCGGCCGAGAAATGGCGCGGCCGGGTCGCCATCCGGTCCACGAACAGCAGCACCACCCCGCCGACGATCAGCATGATGGCGATCAGGGCCGGGGTTTCGAACAGCACTTCCTTGATGATGCGATGCGCCAGCACGCCGATCACCACCGCGGGCAGGAAGGCCAGCAGCACCGCCAGGATGAAGCGCCGCGCGCGCGGGTCATGCGGCGCGCTGGTGAAGATCCGCCACAGCCGCCCGGAATAGACGCCCAGGATGGCCATGATGGCGCCCAGCTGGATCAGCACCTCGAAGGCGCGGCCAGGCGAATCGAAGCCCAGGAAATGCCCGGCCAGCAGCACGTGGCCGGTCGAGGATACGGGAATGAACTCGGTCAGCCCCTCCAGCAGACCAAGGGCGGCGGCAACGAGGGTGTTGTGGTCCATCAGCCGTTGCGCAGGTTCTTCGCCGAGGCGGTGATCGCCTCATATTGCCCCGAGGACCGGAAGCGCCACAGGTATTGCGCGATGATCGCGGGGGCGGCGGTCGGCTCGATCCCCAGGTCGGCAAAGGTCTTTACCTGTTCCGAGACCCGGTTGGGCCGGCGCAGCAGCCGGGCCTGGTCGCGGGTCATGATGCGGTTGGTCAGAAGCCCGCCGCTGACGGTCTGCACCGTGTCCAGCACCGATCCCATCACCCCGCCCAGCCAATGCGGCAGGCCGACGATGGCGCGGCGGCGGCCGGTCGCGACCAGCACCTGCTGCGCCACCTCGCGCATGGTCAGTACATCGGGGCCGCCCAGCTCATAGATGCCGGGCCGGGCCTGTCCCGCGGCCGCCATGGCGGCGGCCTGGGCCACGTCCTCGACATAGACCGGCTGCATCGGCGTCCTGGCGCCCGGCACCAGCAGGATCGGTCCCAGCCGGGTCATCGAGGCGATGCGGTTGTAGAAATGATCGTCCGGCCCGAACATGACCGAGGGGCGCAGGATCACCGCATCGGGGCGATGCGCCAGCACCGCGGCCTCGCCCCGGCCCTTGGAGGCGGCATAGCGGCTGTCCGAATCCGGGTCCGCGCCGATGGCCGAGACATGCACGAAATGCCGGACGCCGGTTTCGGCGGCGATGCGGGCGATGCGGCCCGCGGCTTCTTCGTGGATGGCGTCGAAGGTGTTCCTGCCTTCGCGCACCATGATGCCGACGCAGTTGATCACCGCATCCGCATCGGCCATGCAGGCGGTCACGGACAGGTCGTCGCGGACGTTGCAGGGCACCGGCTCGACCTGGCCGGGCGCGCCATAGGTGCGCACCACGCCGGCTTCGTTCGGGCGGCGGACGGCGACGCGGATGCGCCAGCCCTGGGCGGCCATGATCCGTGCGATCTGCCGGCCCAGGAATCCAGACCCGCCATAAATGGTGACAAGCTTGGCTGCGGACATGCGGCGCTCCCTTCGTGCGTGCTTGATCGTTCAATACCCAAGCCTTCCGCCAGCGGCAAGCCGTGGCCGCCGGCCTGCGACGATCGGGTCCGCCTTGCCGGCCTGTCCCGGCGTGCGCCGCGCCCTTTCTACGGCCGGGCGAGGGCGGCAAACGGGCCCGGCATGAAAGGCCTGTCAGGTCGCGCCATGGAGGAGGTGCGGCCTCGCTGCCGCGGCCGCTCGCGCAAGGTAGTCGCCATGGGGTCATGGCGACCGACATGGGCGGCCTGCTCTCGGTCGCCCGGGCGGGGCTGTGTGGATGACTTCGACCGCGGGAGGATCGAGCGGGTCTGTATAAGGCGAAGGGGGTGGTTCATGCCGGGCCATCCGGCTGAAGGGGGCCGGGGCCGCCTGGCCAGGGCGCGGCTTTCCGGTGCCGCCAGCCCATGGATTGCGGCCCAGAACAAGGCCAGGGCGAGGGCCTGGGCGAGGGCGTGAAACGGGGGCGTGAAAAAGATTTGCGGCCGGGCGCAGATTTTTGTCGATCCCCCGTTGACACCCCCTGCGGCTGGGCTTAATCACCCGGCTCACGCGACCTGCCCAGGTGGCGGAATTGGTAGACGCGCACGGTTCAGGTCCGTGTGCCGCAAGGCGTGGAGGTTCGAGTCCTCTCCTGGGCACCATGAACAAAAGCCGCGCAAGCCCTTGGGTTTGCGCGGCTTTTGCTTTGCGCGGCAGGGGCCCTTTCGGGCGGGCCTTGCCGCCGGTGGCGCGGTTGCATGAGTATTTGGGGAACGAAGAAGCCATGCGGAGCCGCGAAGGGCGTCGCCATGGCCTTCCCGGCCAGGAAGGGTGCCGGCAAGGCGCCGTGGGGAAAGGAAAGCAAGCCGCATGATACCGCGTTTCGGATCGCCGCCGGGGCGTCGCGCCTATCGCCTGCGTCCGGGGGCCTATGGCCTGCTGATCCGCGACGGTGCGGCGCTGCTGACCTTCCAGCAGGCGCCGCAGCCGGAGTTCCAGCTGCCCGGCGGCGGCATCGACCCCGGCGAATCGCCGCTGGCCGCGCTGCATCGCGAGGTGCGCGAGGAGACCGGCTGGAGCATCGGCAATCCGCGCCGCTTCGGCGCCTACCGGCGCTTTTGCCATATGCCGGATTACGGGTTCTGGGCGGAAAAGCTCTGCACCCTCTGGCTGGCGCGTCCGGTGGCGCGGCTGGGCGCCCCCGCCGAACCGGGGCATGAGGCGCATTGGGTGCCCCTGCGGCAGGTCGTGGAACTGTTGCCCGATCCGGGCTCGCGCGCCCTGGTGCGGGCGGCGTTGCGGCGGATCTGAGCCGCGCCTGCTCAGCCCCATGGGTGGTCGCCGTTCCTCTGCCGCTCGACCAGCACGGCCGAGATGTCGTCGCTGCGCCGGCCGCCGGCGTAATGCGCCGCCGACCAGCAGATCGATTCCAGCAGCGCATCGCCGCGCAGCGTCGCATTGGTGCGCAGGATGGCGTTCAGTCCCTCCTCGCCCAGGGGTTCGCCGCGCGCGTTCTCGCTTTCGGTCAGCCCGTCCGAGCTGATGAACAGCCTGTCGCCGGGGCCGAGCGCCAGTTGCACCTCGTCATATGCGGCATCGGGAAAGACCCCCACGGGCAGGCCGCCGCCGCCGATCCGCTCGATGCGGCCGTCGGCGTGTTGCAGCACCGGATGGGGGTGGCCCGCCTGCACCAGCCGCAGCTGGCCGGTCAGGAAATCCAGGTCGGCATAGACCATGGTGAAATAGGATTCGATGCGCAATTCCTCGATCATAAGCGTGTTCAGGTGGCGCAGGACTTCGGCCGGGGGGCGGGCGTCGTAAAGGCCCAGATCGGTGATGCGCAGCGCGATGTTCTGGTCCGTTCCGCCCGACAGTAGCGCCGCCAGCCGGGCGCAAAGCAGCGCCGAGGCGACGCCATGGCCCGCCACGTCCAGCGCGAACAGCCCGATGCGGCGGGCGTTGATCGGGAAGAAGCCGACCAGGTCGCCGCCGATATGGCCGGCCGGGCGCATCAGCAGCGACAGGTCGAAATCGCCGTAGCGGCCATGGCGTTCCCGCACCAGCCCCTGCTGAAGGCGCTGCGCCTCGCGCAGGTCGCGGTCGATCGCGGCCTGGGTTTCGCGCAGCTGGGCCAGGGTCGCGCTGAGCTGGGCATTGGCGCTGCGCAGGCTTTCCTCCATGCGCAGGATGCGTTCGCTGGCGGAAAGCCGCGCCAGCAGTTCGGCGCCCGAGACCGGCTTGGTCAGGAATTCGTCGGCGCCGGCGCGCAGCCCCTGGGCGATGTCCTTCTTGTCGTTGCGCGAGGTCAGCAGGATGAAATAGCCATAGCGGTCCGACTGCATCTCGCGGAAGCGGCGGCAGAATTCCAGCCCGCTTTGCCCCGGCATCATCCAGTCCGAGATCACGATGTCCGGCCGCCGTTCCAGGCAGATGCGCATCGCCTCGTCGCCGCTGGCCGCCTCGACCACCTGGTAGCCGGCGCGGATGAGCTGCACCGCCAGGGTCCGCCTTTGCGCCCGGCTGTCGTCGACAAGCAGCACCAGCCGCATGCTGTGCGGTATCGTCGTCGCGGCCTGGGGATCGAGGATCATCATGCGCCACGGTCTAGACCACCGGGTCTGAATGTTCCGTTAATCCAGACAATTTTCGCGATTAACACGTCATAGATGAAATTGCTGTTATGAAGGCCGGGTGATTCTTCCGAGGGTTGTCCATGCTGGATTGGAACCGTATCAACGAACTGCGCGGGGAGGTCGGCGATGACGAATTCCAGCTGATCCTGGAGCTGTTTCTGGACGAGGTGGAAGGCGTCATCATGCGCCTGTCGCGCCGGGACGTGCTGCAGCTGGAAACCGACCTGCATTTCCTGAAGGGATGTGCCTGGAATCTGGGCTTTACCGATTTCGGCAATCTTTGCGACGCGGGCGAACGCAAGGCCGCCGGCGGCCGGGCGGCCGAGGTCGATGTCGAATCGCTTCTGGCCAGCTATTCCGCGTCGAAACAGGCGCTGATGCGGCAACTGGACGCGGCGCTGCGCCCCGACAGGCGGGCGCGCCTTGCCTGAGCGTCGGTCAGATCAGGAATTCCGCCAGCACCGGGTCGCGGGTGATGTCGCGATAGCCGATCCCCGCCGCCTCCAGCCTTTCGCACAGCCGGGCGAGGTTTTCCGGCGCGGTGGTCTCGATGCCGATCAGGACCGAGCCGAAGTTGCGCGCCGATTTCTTCAGGTATTCGAAGCGGGCGATATCGTCCTCGGGGCCAAGCAGCTGCAGGAAGTCGCGCAGCGCGCCGGGCCGCTGCGGCATGCGCAGGATGAAATAGCGCTTGAGCCCCGAGAAACGCTGGGCGCGTTCCTTGACCTCGGGCAGGCGTTCGAAGTCGAAATTCCCGCCCGAGCAGATGCAGACCACCCGCTTGCCGGCGAGATCCGGGATGTCGCGCAGCACGTCCACCGCCAGCGCCCCGGCCGGTTCCAGCACGATGCCCTCGATGTTCAGCATCTCGAGCATGGTAGCGCAGATGCGATCCTCGGGCGCGGTATGGACGCGCTCGGCGTCGAAACCGGCAAGCGCGGCAAAGGGCAGGTCGCCGATCCGCGCCACGGCGGCGCCATCGACGAAATTGTCCACGGCGGGCAGGGTCACGGGGGCGCCGGCCAGCAGCGCCTCGCGCAGGCTGGCGCCGCCCTCTGGCTCGGCGAATTCGGCGCGGGTGCCGGGGCCCAGTTCGGCCAGCAGCCGGGTGACGCCGGCGGCCAGCCCGCCGCCGCCGACCGGCAGGACGACGACATCCGGCGCCCCGCCCAGTTGCTCGAGCAGTTCCAGCCCGACCGTGGCCTGCCCCTCGATGATGTCCGGGTCGTCGAAGGGCGACAGGAAGGTGGCGTCCTGCGCGCGGGCGAAATCCTGCGCCGCGGCCAGCGTCTGGTCGAAATAATCCCCGGTCAGCACGATCTCGATGGCGCCATTGCCGAAGATGCGGGTCTTGTCGATCTTTTGCCGGGGCGTGGTGACGGGCATGAAGATCGTGCCGCGGGTGCCGAAATGGCGGCAGGCATAGGCCATGCCCTGCGCGTGATTGCCGGCGCTGGCGCAGACGAAATGCCCCTGCGGCCCGGCGCCGATCTTGCGCATGGCGTTGAAGGCGCCGCGCAGCTTGTAGCTGCGCACCGGCGTCAGGTCTTCGCGTTTCAGCCAGATCTCGGCGCCGTATTTGGCCGAGAGGTGGTCGTTCTTCTGCAAGGGTGTCGGCTCGAAAAGGTCGCGCAGCGCGATCCCGGCCTGGCGGACAGAGGCGGCAAAGTTTTCCATGACCGGCGAATGGCGCGAAAAGCGGCGGTTGGCAAGTGGGGATGGCTTGCCGCCCTGGGCGATGCCCGCCCGCCCTGGCTAGCGGGCGGCGTCCATCTCGCAGGGCAGGACGACGGGCTGCGCGGTATCGGGCATCCAGGCAAGCACCTGCGTATCGGAAAGGAAGGTGACGGCAAGGGGCCGGGACGGCATGGAAGGGAACGCGCATCGGTAGCTTTCCTGCCCATCCAGCGCGCGGACGGTGCCGGGCAGGTCGGGCATGATCGCCAGCGATGATGCCAGCGGCATCGCGATCATCGCGCTGAGCGGCAGGACAAAGGCCATCGACCGCAGGGCTGCGCCGCCGCCCCCCGTCAGCATTTGCAAGGTAAACAGCCCGAACAGCAGCAGCATGAGCAGCGCCCCGACCCCGGCGAAGGTCAGCCAAAGGCTCATGACCGCGGTCAGCATGTCCAGGCTCATCGGAAAGGCGTCGGGCGAAACCCCGAAACTGTCCGCCAGGATGTCGCGCGCGCTCAGCCGGGCAAGCATGGCCATGCCAAGCGGAATGGCGATGGTCAGCCCCAGCCTGAAACCGGGCCAGCGCTGCAGGCTACCCATGATCGCGATGGCCCAGCCCAGCACCGCGATGCCGAAGGCCAGCGTCAGCACGGCAAGGGCGACGGGATCATGCCAGGCGGGCAGCGGCTTGACCAGCAGCGGCGGCAGGAAAAGGACCGCGGCGATGATCGCGCTGAGCCACCAGCAGTCGCGAAAGACGCGCCGCAACAGCGCGCCCGCCTGGTCCATGAAGGCATCGCGCGCCCGCCGCAGCCTGCGCCGGCACAGGATGACCCTGCTCCGGGCCCCGTGCCGAAATCCCCCCGGTTTGCCGGAAAAGCCCTGCCTGCGGTTGGGCCGCGCCCCGCTCTTGTCGGTCATCGGAAAACATCCTATTGCAACATCAACTCAAAAAACGGGGGCCATATCGCATGTCCGACGCGCCGAAGAAAGTCGTCCTTGCCTATTCGGGCGGGCTCGACACCTCGATCATCCTGAAATGGCTGCAGACCGAATATGGCTGCGAGGTCATCACCTTCACCGCCGACCTGGGCCAGGGCGAGGAGCTGGAGCCGGCGCGCCAGAAGGCTGAACTGCTGGGCATCAAGCCGGAAAACATCCATATCGTCGACGTGCGCGAGGAATTCGTGCGCGATTTCGTCTTCCCGATGTTCCGCGCCAATGCGGTCTACGAGGGGCTTTACCTGCTGGGCACCTCGATCGCCCGCCCGCTGATCTCCAAGCACCTGGTGGAAATCGCGCATCGCCACGGTGCCGATGCCGTGGCCCATGGCGCCACCGGCAAGGGCAACGACCAGGTCCGGTTCGAACTGTCGGCCTATGCGCTCGACCCCTCGATCAAGGTGATCGCGCCCTGGCGGGAATGGGATCTGACCTCGCGCACCCGGCTGATCGAATTCGCCGAAGAACACCAGATCCCGATCGCCAGGGACAAGCGCGGCGAGGCGCCCTTCTCGGTCGATGCCAACCTGCTGCACACCAGCAGCGAGGGCAAGGCGCTGGAAAACCCCGCCGAGGAAGCGCCCGACTACGTCTACCAGCGCACCGTCAGCCCCGAGGACGCGCCCAACCAGCCCGAATACATCGAGATCGGCTTCGAGCGGGGCGACGCGGTCTCGATCAACGGCGAGGCGCTGTCGCCCGCCACCATCCTGACCGCGCTGAACGAATACGGCCGCAGGCACGGCATCGGCCGGCTCGACTTCGTGGAAAACCGCTTCGTCGGCATGAAGTCGCGCGGCATCTACGAGACCCCCGGCGGCACCATCCTGCTCGAGGCGCATCGCGGCATCGAACAGATCACGCTGGACAGCGGCGCCGGCCATCTTAAGGATTCGATCATGCCGCGCTATGCCGAGCTGATCTACAACGGCTTCTGGTTCAGCCCCGAGCGCGAGATGCTGCAGGCGCTGATCGACAAGAGCCAGGAACATGTGACCGGCACCGTGCGGCTGAAGCTCTACAAGGGCAGCGTCCACACGGTCGGCCGCTGGTCGGACCATTCGCTCTACAGCGAAAAGCACGTCACCTTCGAGGACGACGCCGGCGCCTATGACCAGAAGGACGCGGCGGGCTTCATCCGGCTCAATGCGCTGCGGCTGAAGCTGGTGGCGAACCGCAACGCCAAGTTCAAGTAAGACCCACCGGCCGCGGGCAGCCCCCCGCGGCCTTTTTCATGAGGCCCGCCATGTCCCGTCCCGCCCATATCGCCATCGTCACCGTCTCGGACCGCGCCGCCAGCGGCGAATACGAGGACAAGGGCGGTCCGGGGGCCGAGGACTGGCTGCGCGCCACCATCACCTCGCCCATGGACATCACGCGCCGCATCATCCCCGACGGGCGCAAGATCGTCGCCGAATGCCTGCGCGACCTGGCCGACGACCAGGGCGCCGACCTGATCCTGATCACCGGCGGCACTGGCCCGGCGCCGCGCGACCAGACGCCCGAGGCCATGGCCGACGTGATCGAAAAGGAACTGCCCGGCTTTGGCGAGGAAATGCGCCGCGCCAGCCTGCGCGAGGTGCCGACCGCCATCCTGTCGCGCCAGACCGCGGGCATCCGCGGCGCCTCGCTCATGATCACCCTGCCGGGCAAGCCCTCGGCCATCGCCACCTGCCTCGACGCGGTTTTCGCGGCGGTGCCCTATTGTCTCGACCTGATCGGCGCGGCCTGGATCGAAACCGACCCCGGCCGCATCAAGGCGTTCCGGCCTAAGAAATAGGCGCGGGCCGGACCCGCAGATCGGCGGGCAGCGATTCGCGCAGCACCAGTTCGGCATTGCCGAGGTCGTTCTCCAGATGCGCCATCACCTCGGCCGGCGAACGCCCCAGCCCCTGCCAGCGCGCGGTCAGGCGCCGGCGCAGCTCCTCCATCGGCACGTCCAGCATGACCGACAGATCCCAAAGCCCGGCCAGTTCGCGCCAGGGCGCGCGGTCCAGCAGCAGGTAGTTGCCCTCGACCACCACCAGCCGGTGCCCCGTCTCGACGCGGCCGGCGCCGGCGATGGCCAGGTCCAGGCCGCGGTCGAAGACCGGATGGACCACCTCGCCCCCCGCCTTCAGTCGCCGCACCAGCGCGACGAAACCCGCGGCGTCAAAGGTCTCGGGCGCGCCCTTGCAGCCGCGCAGCCCGTCCGCCTCCAGCAGCCGGTTGTCCAGGTGGAACCCGTCCATCGGCACCAGAACCGCATCCTCCAGCCCGGCCACCAGCTGCGCGGCCAGGGTCGATTTTCCCGATCCGGGCGCACCCAGGATGGCCACGATCCGCCGGCCAGGGCCCAGCCTTGCCACAAGGTCCAGTATTTCTTCCATGCAAAAATATCCTGGGGGGGAGTCCGAAGGACGGGGGGCAAAGCCCCCCGCAGCCGCGCCGTTCAGGCCGCCGTTGCCACCTCGTCCGGCACCTTTGCCCCGGTCATGAAGGCCACCGCGTCCGACATGGAATAGTCGTCCGGCCGGATCACGCAAAGCCGCCGGCCCAGCCGGTGGATATGGATGCGGTCCGCCACCTCGAAGACATGCGGCATGTTGTGCGAGATCAGGATGATCGGGATCCCGCGCGAGCGCACGTCGCGGATCAGCTCCAGCACGCGCCGGCTTTCCTTGACGCCAAGCGCCGCCGTCGGCTCGTCCAGGATCACCACCTTCGAGCCGAAGGCGGCGGCGCGGGCCACCGCCACGCCCTGGCGCTGGCCGCCCGACAGCGTTTCGACCGCCTGGTTGATGTTCTGGATCGTCATCAGCCCCAGCTCGGTCAGCTTCTCGCGGGCGAATTTCTCCATCGCCGGCCGGTCCAGCTTGCGCAGCCACTTGCCCATGATGCCGGGCTTGCGCAGCTCGCGCCCCATGAACATGTTGTCGGCGATGGACAGGGCCGGCGACATGGCCAGCGTCTGGTAGACGCATTCGATGCCATAGCCGCGCGCATCCAGCGGGCTGGCAAAGCGCACCGGCTTGCCCTCCAGCGTGATCTCGCCCTCGTCGGGCTGGACCGCGCCCGACAGCGCCTTGATCAGCGAGGACTTGCCCGCGCCGTTGTCGCCGATGACCGCCAGGATCTCGCCCGGCATCAGGTCGAAGTCGCAATGGTCCAGCGCGGTGACCTTGCCATAGCGTTTCACCAGCCCGCGGGCTTTCAGAAGCGGTTCCCCGGAAATGTTCGCGTTCATGCCGATGCCTTTCTGATCCATTGATCCACCGCCACGGCGAGGATGATGAGCAGGCCGATGAGGAAGAAGGTCCATTGCGGATCGGTGCCGACCATCTTCAGCCCCATCTCGAACACGCCGACGATCAGCGCGCCGAAGAACATGCCGACGATGGATCCGCGGCCGCCGAAGAGGCTGATCCCCCCGATCACCACCGCGGTGATGGACTGGATATTGCCCAGCTGCCCGGTCGAGGCCGAGGGCGAGACCGAACCGAAGCGGCCGATCATCACCCAGCCCGCGATGGCGCAGAAGAACCCGGCCAGCGCATAGACCTGGATCAGCACCCGCCGGGTGCGCACGCCGGCCAGTTCCGCCGCATCCGGGTCGTCGCCCACCGCATAGACATGCCGGCCCCAGGCGGTATGGCGCAGGACGTAGGCCAGGATGGCGACCAGCGCGACCATCAGGAACACCGCGTAAAGGATCTTCACCCCGCCCGGCTGGATGGAATAGCCCCAGAATTGCAGCGCCGGCGCCTCGGCGGCGATGGCCGACGAGCGGATCGTCTCGTTCGCGGAATAGATGTAGTTCGCGGCCAGGATGATCTGCCAGGTGCCCAGCGTCACGATGAAGGGCGGCAGCTTGATGCGGGCGACCAGCCAGCCGTTGGCAAAGCCCATGGCGGTGCCCGCCGCCAGCCCCAGCGCGATCGAGACCGGCGCCGGGATGCCGTAGCGGAATGTGAACTGCCCCATCAGCACCGAGGAAAACACCGCGATGGCGCCGACCGACAGGTCGATCCCGGCGGTCAGCACCACCAGCGACTGCGCGCAGCCCAGGATGCCGACGATGGCGATCTGCTGCAGGATGGTGGACAGCGTCACCGCCTTGAAGAAGTTCGGCGACAGCAGGCCAAAGACGATGATCGCCGCGACCAGCACGATCATCGGCACGGCCGAGGGCGTCATGTGCAGCCAGTGCTGCAGGCGCTTCAGGGCGGTTTTCTGTTCGTGGAACTCGGCAACCTTGTCCGAGGCGCCTTGCAGGCCCTCCTCGTAGCCGGCGGCCGTCTTGGTGTCGGATGACATGGACGGTCTCCCCCCTTGCAAGACGCCGTGCAGGGCGCCGCTGCCTGTGGTCAGGGCGAGGTTTCCCCCGCCCTGCGGTTCAGTCGAGGCTCAGCCCCAGCAAAGCTCGGCGCCGCGGGCCGAGTCGATGGATTCGATGCCCTCGGCCGGCTTGTCGGTCACCAGCTGCACGCCGGTATCGGTGAAATCCTTGCCCTCGGTCGGCACGGGCTTGGTGCCGTCCTTGGCGAAGGCGGCGATGGCCTCGATGCCCTGCGACGCCATGTCCAGCGGATATTGCTGCGAGGTGGCGCCGATCACGCCGTCCTTGACGTTCTGCACGCCGGGACAGCCGCCATCGACCGAGACGATCAGCACGTCGCCTTCGCGCCCGACGGCCTTCAGCGCCTCATAGGCGCCGGCGGCGGCCGGTTCGTTGATGGTATAGACCAGGTTGATGTCGGGATCCTTGGCCAGCAGCGTCTCCATCGCCTTCAGCCCGCCTTCCTCGTTGCCCGAGGTGACTTCGTGGCCGACGATGCGCGGGTCAGTCTCGTCGCCCCATTTCTCGGGGTCGCCCAGCTCGATGCCGAAGCCCTGCAGGAAGCCCTGGTCGCGCAGCACGTCGACCGAGGGCTGCGAGATCGCCAGGTCCAGAAGCGCGATCTTGGCCTCGGCCGCCGCATCGCCCATGGTGGCCTTGGCCCATTGGCCGATCAGCTCGCCGGCCTTGAAATTGTCGGTGGCGAAGGTCGCGTCCGCCGCATCGACCGGGTCCAGCGGCGTGTCCAGCGCGATGACCAGCAGCCCGGCATCGCGCGCCGCCTGGAGGGAATCGACGATGGCCTTGGTGTCCGAGGCGGTGATCAGGATGCCCTTGGCGCCGTCCGCGATGCAGGCCTCGACCGCCGAGACCTGGCTTTCGTGGTCGCCGTCGATGCGGCCGGCATAGGATTTCAGCTCAAGCCCCAGCTCGGCGGCCTTGGCCTGCGCGCCTTCCTTCATCTTCACGAAGAAGGGGTTGGTGTCGGTCTTGGTGATCAGGCAGGCGCTGTCGGCCTGCGCCATGCCGGCGATCAGGGTCAGGGCCGTGCCCGCCAGCGCCGCGCGCAGCAGTTTGGTCTTGGTCATGATGTCCTTCCTCCTCTGGGCGGGTCTGACCGCCGCCTCCTGTAAAAGGCTGCCGAAGAAACGGGGGCTTGTCAATAAATCAATTTCGTTGATTTAATAGGGGAGGGAGGAAGCGACCATGCCGAACACCAATCCGGCGGCGACGCCGCAGGGGGTCCGCAGCCAGAACGAGCGGCTGATCCTGTGGCTGATTCGCCGCAACGGACCGATGCCGCGCGCCGCGCTGGCCCAGGCCACGGGCCTGTCTGCGCAGGCCGTCACCAACATCACGCGCGAGCTGATCGCCGCGGGCCTGCTGGATGCGGGGGGCGAGCGGCGGCGCGGCAAGGTCGGCCAGCCGCTACTGCCGCTGGCCCTGGCGCCGGAGGGGGCGCTGTTTCTGGGCCTCAAGGTCGGGCGCCGGGTGGCCGAGCTGGTGCTGGTCGATTTCGCCGGGGGCATCCGGCAGATCCGGGTGCTGCCCCATGCCTATCCGCAGCCCGACGCGATTCGCGACTTCGCCGTCGCCGGCGCGGCCGAGATCCTGGCCGAATTGACCCAAGCGCAGCGCGCGCGGCTGTCGGGCATGGGCATCGCCAGCCCCTTCTACCTGTGGGACTGGGCCGAGGAGATGGCCCCCTGGCGCGGCCGCGACCTGCGCGCCGAACTGGCGCAGGCGCTGGACCTGCCGGTCTGGCTGGAGAATGATGGCTCCTGCGCCTGCGGAGCCGAGATGATGTTCGGCACCCAGGAATTGCCGCAGGATTTCCTGTATTTCTATGTCGCGCATTTCGCCGGCGGCGGCGTGGTGCTGGACGGGCGGCTGCGGCTGGGGCCGTCGCGCAACGCGGGGGCGATGGGCTCCTATCCGGTGCCGGGGGGGCGGCAGGTGCTGGACGTGGCCTCGATTTCCGTGCTGGAATCGGCCTTGGGGGGCGACCTGCCGCTGGACGATGCGGCCTGGGATCTGCCGCCCGGTATCGTCCGGGAATGGCTGGACGAATCGGCGCGGGTGCTGTCCCATGCGGCTCTGGGGGCGGTGGCGGTGCTGGACCTGCCGCTGGTGGTGATCGACGGCGCCATGCCGGCCGTGCTGCGGGCCGGGCTGGTGCAGGCGACCGCGGCCAGCCTGGCCGGGATGCGCCACCACGGCGTCACCCTGCCCGAGGTGCGCGCCGGAACCCTGGGCCGCCGGGCCCGCACGCTGGGGGCGGCCGCGCTGCCGCTGGGGGCGGGCTTCCTGCCGGGCGGCAGTTTCTCGGCCCCGCGGCCGGGCCGGAACGGGCATGAAACCCAGGGTGCGCCCGCGCGTTCCCGTGACGACAGGTGAAGAAAGGAAGCCGCGGCCATGGCCGACGATCCATACAAGGCGCTGGGGCTGGGCAAGAACGCCAGCCAGGACGACATCAAGCGAGCCTATCGCCGGATCGCCAAGACCGACCACCCGGACCTCAATCCCGATCCTGCCGCGCATGAGCGCTTCAAGGCCGCCTCTTCCGCCTATGACCTGCTGAAAGACCCCGAGCAGCGCGCCCGCTTCGACCGCGGCGAGATCGACGCCCAGGGGCAGGAGCAGCCGCAGCGGCATTACTATCGCGAATATGCCGAATCGGGCGACAACCCCTATCGCCAGCCGCATGGGTTCGACGATCTGTCGGACGTGTTCTCGGACCTGTTCGGCGGCCGTGCCGGCGGCGGCGGCCGGCGCGGCGGGGCGCGCAGCTTCGACATGCGCGGCCCCGACCAGCGCTTTACCCTGGAGATCGACTTCATGACGGCGGCCCGCGGCGGTTCGACCCGGATCACCATGCCCGACGGCAGCGTGCTGGAGGTCAAGATCCCCGAGGGCGCGCATGACGGCCAGGTCATCCGGCTGCGCGGCAAGGGCGGTCCCGGCATGGGCAATGGCGAGCCGGGCGACGCGCTGCTGACCCTGATCGTGGCCGAGGATCCCGACTGGAAGCGCGACGGCAACGACGTCGAGACCACGCTGCCCATCACCATCGACGAGGCCGTGCTGGGCGGCAAGGTCGAGGCGCAGACCATCGACGGCCCGGTGATGCTGACCGTCCCGCGCGGCGCCAGCTCCGGCCAGAAGCTGCGGCTGAAGGGCCGCGGCATCAGGGGCGCGGACGGGCGGCGCGGCGACCAGCATGTCGTGCTGAAGATCGTGATGCCGCCCAGGGTCGACGACGAATTGGCCCGCTTCATCGAAGAGTGGCGCCAGAACCATGCCTATGATCCGAGGAGGGGAAAATGACCCAGCCCCATCATACCCTGGCCGAGACGCTGGAGGCGATCAGCGACCTGACGCCCGAGCAGCTGGAGCGCTATATCCGCGCCGGCGTGGTCGTGCCGGTGCAATCCGAACAGGGTCCGCTGTTTCGCGACATCGACCTGGCGCGGCTGAGCCTGGTCGTCGACCTGGCCGAGGGCTATCACCTGGACGAAGAGGCGCTGGCCCTGGTGCTGTCGCTGGTCGACCAGCTGCACGGGCTCAGGGGCGACATGCGGGCGATCCTGGACGCGGTGGCGCGCGAGCCGGTCGAGACGCGGGTGCGGCTCAAGGCCGCGATCCGCGAGGTGCGGGTGGTGACGCGCTAGTCCGCCCTGCCGCAGCCGGGCAGGGCGCGGCCGGGCAGCTCGGCCATGATCGCCAGCCGCTCGGCCTCGGTCATGCGGCCCCAGCCGGCGATCTCGTCGATGCTGCGCAGGCAGCCGGTGCAAAGCCGGCTTGCCGGCTCGATCCGGCAGATGTTGACGCAAGGCGTCGAGGGCTTCATCCGCCGGCCCCCAGGAAGCGCAGCCGGTCCAGCGCACCTTGCAGGATATAGCCGGCCGCGACCTGGTCGATGACCTCGGCGCGGCGCTTGCGCGAGGTGTCGCCCTCCAGCAGCGCGCGTTCGGCGGCGACGGTCGACAGCCGCTCGTCCCAGAAGGTGATCGGCAGCGGCGTCAGCCGTTCCAGGTTGCGGGCAAAGGCGCGGGTCGATTGCGCCCGCGGCCCCTCGCTGCCGTCCATGTTGCGCGGCAGGCCCAGCACCAGCCCGACCAGCGCCCGGTCGGCGGCGATCTGCAGCAGCGCCTGCGCATCGACGGTGAACTTCGTGCGCCGGATCACCGTCAGCGGCGAGGCGACGCTGCGCAGCCCGTCGCTGACCGCGACGCCGATGGTCTTGGTGCCCAGGTCCAGCCCGGCGACGGCGCCGGTGCGGGGCAGGGCTGCGGCAAAGCTCTCGACGTTCTCGCAGATCATTCCAGCCCGGCCTGTTTTGCCGCCGCCTCGATCACCTCCAGCGCCGCGGCATCGCCGGCGAACTGCTTGCGCGCCTCGCCCAGGATGTCGTCGGCATGGTCCTTTTGCCCGATCACCGGCAGGGACGAGATCAGCCGCGCCCATTCCTCGGGCGTGCCGCCCTGGGTGGCCAGCCGGGTCTCCAGCCCCTTGACCATGCCCTCGACCATCTGCTGGCGCTCTTCGGCGGTCATTTCCTCGGCCGCGGCCATGGCGTCGGCATCCGGGCCGGGCATCGCGGGCAGGCTGGGCATGCCCGGCGTGCCCGAGGCGGCGGGTTCCGGCGGGGTATAGTCCGGGTGGCCGGCAAACCAGGCCAGATCCTGGATCGAGCCCCGGATCGGCGCGATCCAGGGCGCGTCCTCGGGCCCCTCGGCCAGCAGCCGGGCCCAGACCGGAAACGCCTGGTCGGGCCGGCCGTTCTGCAGGTGCAGCAGCCCGGCCATGAAGCGCGCCTGCGGATTGCGGGCATCGCGCGCCAGGGCCTGGGCCACGGTATCCTCGGCCTCGCGGGTGATGATGCCGCCCGCCGCCTCGATCGTCAGCCCGGCCAGCCGCGCCAGATCCTCGGCGCTGGCCTTGTCGCCGCGCAGGGCAACCAGCCGGCGCTGCGCATCCTTGGCGGCGACCAGGTTGCCCAGCCGCTCCTCGTGCTCGGCCAGAAGCTCCAGCCCGCGCGGGTCGTTGGGGTTCTTCATGACCGCCTCGCGCAGCCGCTCGATCAAGGCGACATAGTCGGCGTCGGGCTCGGGGCGGGCGGGGCGGGGGGCCTGCGCCTCGGCCTCGGCCTGGCTGGGGCGGGTGTCGTAAAGCTCCTGCGCCTGGGCGATGCGCTGCGCGATGGGGGCGTCGGGCCGGTCGGGCTGGCCCAGGCGCTGGTAGGTCAGGAAGGCCCCGCCCAGCAGCACGGCCAGCAACGCCAGCGCCGCCCAGCCGCCGGCGCTGCGCCGGGTGCTGCCGGCGCGTTCCAGCGCGCGGTCGGCGGCCAGCACCTTGCGCCCGATCTCGACCCGCAGCCGCTCGGCATCCGCCGTGTCGATCACGCCGCGCTCCAGATCGCGCTCGACCTCGCGCAGCTGGTCGCGATAGATTCGCAGGTCATAGGCGGCGGCGGGCTCGGCCGCCTCGCCCTGCCGGCGCAGAAGCGGCGCGGCGATGGCCACGGCCACCACCCCCGCCAGCGCGGCGCAGATGATCCAGAACATCGGCTTCCTCTCTTTGGCTGGTCCGGTGATAGCGGTTTTCCGCTGGCCGAGAAAGTCAAAGCCCTGCGACAAATCGCGAACTGGACCGCGGGACATCTGCGCCGACCCCTGACGCAATTCGACAATCGCCCCGTCGCAACGCGGCTTGCCCGAAAACCGCCCTCGCTTCACTCTGCATGGATCGAGTCGCAAGAGGTTCCCCCATGCCCGCATCTGCAAGTTCCAGCACCGGCCGCTATTCGGTCTTTGCCATCGCGAAAGAGGCGATGCGGCTGCATACCGGCTGGAAACGCGCCTGGGCCAGCCCCGAGCCCAGGAAGAAATACCAGGTCGTCATCGTCGGGGCCGGCGGCCACGGCCTGGCCACCGCCTATTACCTGGGCAAGAATTTCGGCATCACCGATGTCGCGGTGATCGAAAAGGGCTGGCTGGGCGGCGGCAACACCGGCCGCAATACCACCATCATCCGGTCGAACTACCTGCAAGACCCGTCGGCGGCGATCTATGACAAGGCGCTGAAGCTTTATGAAAACCTGTCGCAGGATCTGAACTACAACATCATGTTCAGCCCGCGCGGCCTTCTGATGCTGGCGCAGACCGAGCATGAGGTGCGCGGCTACAAGCGCACCGTCTATGCCAACCAGCTGCAGGGCGTGGCGACCGAATGGGTCAGCCCCAAGCGCATCAAGGACATGCTGCCGATCATCAATATCGAGGGGCCGCGCTATCCGGTCCTGGGCGGGCTTTACCAGGAACGCGGCGGCACCGCCCGCCACGACGCCGTGGCCTGGGGCTATGCCCGCGCCTGCTCGGCCATGGGCATGCATATCATCCAGAACTGCGAAGTGACCGGCATCGAGACCGAAAACGGCCAGGTCAGGGCGGTGAACACCGGCAAGGGCCGGATCGAATGCGACAAGCTGGCGCTGATCGCCGCCGGCCACAGCTCGGTCCTGGCCGAGATGGCGGGCTTCCGCCTGCCCATCGAATCGCTGGCGCTGCAGGCGCTGGTGAGCGAGCCGATCAAGCCCTGCTGCGACCTGGTCATCATGGCCAACACCGTCCACGGCTACCTGTCGCAATCCGACAAGGGCGAGATGGTGATCGGCGGCGGCACCGACGGTTTCAACAACTACACCCAGCGCGGCTCCTGGCACCATGTCGAGGAAACCGTGCGCGCGCTGATCGAGACCTTCCCGATGCTGTCGCGGCTCAAGATGCTGCGGCAATGGGGCGGGATCGTCGACATGACCGGCGACCGCTCGCCCATCCTGTCGGCCACGCCGGTCGGCAACATCTTCGTCAACTGCGGCTGGGGCACCGGCGGCTTCAAGGCCATCCCCGGCTCGGGCTGGGCCATGGCGGAACTGGTGGCCAAGGGCCAGCCCGGCCCGCTGGCCGCCGATTTCGGGCTGAACCGCTTCGTCCAGGGCCGCTTCATCGACGAAAGCGTCGCCGCGGGGGTGGCGCATTGATGCGCAGCGCGGGCATGATCCTGCCGGCGCATGCGGTTTTTGGGCCGATTTTTGCCCAAGTGCCGGTTGCGGCGGAAAATTTTTCGCAAGGGTTGGGAAACTGTTCCTCGTCTGGTGAATTGTTGGATTACGTCACCATGACCAAGGAGTTTTCTTCATGGCCGAACAGAACAAGAGCAACCTCTGGCTCATCGTCGGCGTCGTCGTCGTCGTGCTGGTCGTCATTTACTGGTTCGTGTCTTCAGGCACCGAGCCAACCGCGACCGAGCCGCCGACCGCGCCGGCCGTCTCGTCCGAACCCGCACCTGTCGATGACGGCGCCGTCTCGGTCGAGCCGCCGGCCGATGCTGCTCCGGCCGATCCCGCTGCTCCCGCCCCGGCCGAGCCTGCCACCCCGGCTCCGGCCAACTAAGGCGCCCCTTTCGGCGCCTTCGGGCGCCCTCTCTCTCCAGCGCCGGGGGGCGATTTGCCCCTCGGCTTCTGGCCATGCCGTGTTCGGCGGCCGCGCGGGCTGCCCCGGCGATGACCTGCTGCGCCCAAGCGCGGCGCACCCGCGCCCCCTCTCTGCAAGCCGCAAAGCCCGCGCCGCCGCGCCGGGCATTGCCGGCTGCGCGCCCTTCATCGACCTTTCGCTTTCCATTGCCGCCATGCGCGCCCGGCCGACCCCCTGGGCGCCGGCCCGCCTGCGCGTCCTGCCGCCCAAGGAGTGATCCATGCTGACCCTGACCTGTCCCTATTGCGGCGTCGCGGCCGAGGAAACCGAGCTGCAGCCCGGCGGCGAGGCGCATCTGAAGCGCTTCGGCCCCGGCTCGTCCGATGCCGAGTTCGAGGCCTATCTGTTCGCCCGCAAGAACCCCAAGGGCGTGCATTTCGAGCGTTGGCGCCATGCCTATGGCTGCGGCAAGTGGTTCATGGCGGCGCGTGACACCGCCACGCTGCAGGTCTTTGGCACCTACAGCGCCCAGACCCCGCATCCCACGCCCGAGATCGTCGCCGCAGTCCAGGCCGCCCGCCCGGATTGGCAGCCCGACTGGACGCCCGCCGCCGCCGAAACCTCCGCCGAAAGCCTGAACGCATGACCCAGACCGGACCCTTCCGCCTGCCGCGCGGCGGCCGCCTGATCGACCGCGCCTATCAACTGCCCTTCCGCTTCGACGGCCGCCAGATGCGCGGGGTCGCGGGCGACACGCTGGCCTCGGCCCTGCTGGCGAACGGCCAGCTGATGATGGGCCGCAGCTTCAAGTATCACCGCCCGCGCGGCCCGATCGCCTCGGGCGCGGAAGAGCCGAACGCGCTGCTGGGCCTTGGCCAGGGCGGCCGGTTCGAGCCGAACCAGCGCGCCACCACCACGCCGCTGGTCGGCGGCATGGCCACCACCAGCCAGAACTGCTGGCCCAGCCTGAACGCCGACATCGGCGCGATCAACAACTGGATGTATCGCTTTTTCCCGGCGGGCTTCTATTACAAGACCTTCATGCATCCGCGCCCGTTCTGGAAGCATGTGTTCGAGCCGATCATCCGCCGCTCGGCCGGCCTGGGCAAGGCGCCGACCGAGGCCGACCCGGACAAGTACGAACAGGCCTATGCCCATGTGGACGTGGTGGTCGTCGGCGGCGGCATCGCCGGGCTGACCGCCGCCCGCGACGCGGGCCGCGAGGGCAAATCGGTCTGGCTGGTCGAGCAGACGCCGCATTTCGGCGGCCGCACCCCCACCGACCATGCCGAGGGCCAGGCCCGCGTCGATGCGCTGCTGGCCGAGCTGCGGGGGATGGCCAATGTCACCCTGCGCCGCTCGACCCAGGCGACCGGGCTTTACGACCACGGCTATCTGCTGGTGCGGGAATCGCTGGCCGACCACGACCCGAACGCCGGCATTCCGCGCCAGCGCCTGTGGCGCCTCCGCGCGGGCCATGTGATCGTCGCCACCGGCGCGCTGGAGCGGCCGCTGAGCTTTGCCGGCAACGACGTGCCGGGCGTGATCCTGGCCTCGGCCGTGCGGGATTACATCGACAATTACGGTGTGGCGCCGGGCCGCCGGATCGTCGTCGTCACCAATAACGACGATGCCTATCGCACCGCGCTGGTGGCGCTGGATGCGGGGCTGGAAGTCGCCGTGGTGATCGACGCGCGCAGCACGGCCGAGGGCGCGCTGCCCGCGGCTGTCCGCGCCCGCGGCGTGCGCGTCCTGACCGGCTGCGCCGTTGCCGGCATCAAGGGCGGCCAGGCGGTCGAGGCGGTCAAGATCTGCGCCCATTCCGGTTCGGGCCAGGTGACCGAGACCGTGGATGCCGATTGCGTCGCCATGTCCGGCGGCTGGTCGCCGGTCGTCCACCTGTGGAGCCATTGCGGCGGCAAGCTGAACTGGTCCGACGCGCAGTCGATGTTCGCGCCCGATCCGAACCGCCCCCCGACCGGGGCCGACGGCAAGGCGATGGCCAGCTGCGTGGGTGCGGCGGCGGGCGACCTGCTGGTCTCGGAGTTGACCGGGGCGCAGGCCGAGGCGGCGACCATGCCGGTCTGGGTCATGCCGGCCCACGCCACGCGCAAGATGAAGTTCAAGATGTGGCTCGACTTCCAGAACGACGTGAAGGTCTCGGATGTCGAACTGGCCGCGCAGGAAGGCTATCACAGCGTCGAGCATACCAAGCGCTACACCACGCTGGGCATGGCGACCGACCAGGGCAAGGTCAGCAACATCAACGGCCTCGCCGTGCTGTCCAATGCGCTGAACCAGCCGATCCCGGCCACGGGCACGACGACCTTCCGCCCGCCCTATACGCCGCTGACGCTGGGCACCATCGCCGGCGAGGCGCGGGGCGAGATCTTCCAGCCCTTGCGCAAGACGCCGATGCATGGCTGGCACGAGGCGCAGGGCGCCTTCTTCGAGCCGGTCGGCCATTGGCGCCGCCCCTATTGCTACCCCAAGGGCGGCGAAAGCCATGGCGACGCGGTGGCGCGCGAGATCCGCGCGGTGCGCGCCTCGGTCGGCACGCTCGACGCCTCGACCCTGGGCAAGATCATCGTCAAGGGCCCGGATGCGGGCAAGTTCCTCGACATGATGTATACCGGCATGATGTCCACCCTGCCGGTCGGCAAGTGCCGCTATGGCCTGATCTGCAACGAGAACGGCTTCCTCATCGACGACGGCGTGGCCGCGCGGCTCAGCGAGGACACCTGGCTGGTCCATACCACCACCGGCGGCGCCGACCGCATGCACGGTCATTTCGAGGACTGGCTGCAATGCGAATGGTGGGACTGGAAGGTCTGGACCGCCAACGTCACCGAGCAATGGGCGCAGGTCGCCGTGGTCGGCCCCAAGGCCCGCGTGCTGCTGGAGCGGCTGGGCGGCCAGATCGACCTGTCGCCCGAGGCGCTGCCCTTCATGGGCTGGATCGAGGGCGAGATCGCCGGCATCCCGGCGCGGGTCTATCGCATCAGCTTCTCGGGCGAGCTTTCCTTCGAGGTGGCGGTGCCCGCGAACCGGGGCCTGGAGCTTTGGGAAAAGCTGCATGAGGCCGGGCGCGACCTGAACATCACCCCCTACGGCACCGAGGCCATGCACGTCATGCGCGCCGAAAAGGGCTTCATCATGATCGGCGACGAAACCGACGGCACGGTGATCCCGCAGGATCTGGGCATGTCCTGGGCGATCAGCAAGAAAAAGACCGACTATATCGGCAAGCGTGCGCAAGAGCGCAGCTTCATGACCGATCCCGGCCGCTGGAAGCTGGTGGGCCTGGAAAGCGTGGACGGCCGGGTGCTGCCCGACGGGGTCTATGCGGTCGACCAGGGCGTGAACGCCAATGGCCAGCGCAAGGTGCAGGGCCGCGTGACCTCGACCTACATGTCACCGACGCTCGACCGGCCCATCGCCATGGGCCTGGTGCGGCAGGGGCCGGACCGCATGGGCGAGGTGCTGGAGTTCCCCGTCGCGGGTCAGGAAAGCTACAAGGCGCGGATCGTCGATCCGGTCTTCTATGACAAGGAAGGGAGCCGGGCGAATGGCTGAGGCACTGGCGAAGATCTCTCAGGTGCAGGACTGGGGCATGATCCAGATCCGCGCCGACCTGGCGCGGGCGGGCGATGCCATCGCCGGGGCGGCAGGGGTCGCGCTGCCCGAACAGGGCCGCATCACCGCTGACGGCAGCCGTTCGCTTGGCTGGATGTCGCCGGACGAGCTGCTGCTGATCCTGCCGCGGGCCGAGACGGCCGAGGCGCTGGCCGCGTTGCAGGACGCGCTTGCGACCGAGCACGCGCTGGCGCTGGATGTCAGCGACATGCGCGCGGTGTTCCGCATCCAGGGCGCCCGCGCGCTGGACGTGCTGATGAAGCTGTGCCCGACCGACCTGGCGGCCATGCCCGAGGACGGGCTGCGCCGCACCCGCGCGGCCCAGGTCGCCTGCGGCATCTGGCGCGAGCCGGGCGGCTATGTGCTGATCGGCTTCCGCTCTGTCACCGACTATCTGCGCGGCATCCTGACCGGCGCGGCGGCGCCGGGCACGCAGCTTAGCCCGCGCTAGGACTTGTGGCCGCGGCAGGGCGGCGTATGGATGGGGTGAAAGCCACCCGGTTGATTCCATGCGCCCCGCCCTGCCTCTGCCCATTCTTCTGGCCGGCCTGATTTTGCCGGTTCCCGCCGCCATGGCGCAGGACTGGGGGCAAGAGCCGCCGGTGGTGATGATGTGCCAGATCATCGACCACAGCGGCACCGGCTGGGTGCCCGAGTTCATCATGATGACCCGCCAGACCTCCGGCCCGCGCCAGGGCCGGATCGAGGTTTTCGACCCGATCCTGCAACGCATCCTCGGCCAGCCGATCGAGGCCAGGATCACCGCCGACGACCGCACCAGCCGCACCTATGGCTGGGCGCTGGCCGGGGTGCGCAATGCCTCGGGGCAGCGGACCGAGCGGCTGGACTACCGGCTGACGGTGCAAAAGGCCGATGGCAGCGCGCGGGTGACGGCGACGGCGCTTGGCTATGACAATGTCATGACCGGGACCGGGGCCTGCGGCTCGCCCGGCGGGGGATAGGGCAGGAACCCGCGCCGCCTTGAAGGCGTTTAGCGGCCGACAGGGCTTTTCCCCGACTGGCTCCTGTGCCAGAACACAATCCGAAACCGTTGGAAAGGAAATCGAAAATGGCCTTCACGCTTCCCGATCTTCCCTATGCTCACGACGCGCTGGCCGCTGGCGGCATGTCCAAGGAGACGCTGGAATACCACCACGACAAGCACCACAAGGCCTATGTCGACAAGCTGAACGAGCTGATCGCCGGCACCGAATGGGAAGGCAAGAGCCTCGAGGACATCGTCAAGGGCACCTACCAGTCGGGGGCCGTGGCGCAGAACGGCATCTTCAACAACGCCAGCCAGCATTGGAACCATGCCCAGTTCTGGGAAATGATGGGCCCGAACCCCGGCGCCATTCCGGGCGAGCTGGAAAAGGCCCTGACCGAAGCCTTCGGTTCGGTGGACGAGTTCAAGAAGAAATTCGCCGAGGCCGGCGTCGGCCAGTTCGGCTCGGGCTGGGCCTGGCTAGTCAAGGACAAGGACGGCAGCCTCAAGATCACGAAGACCGAGAACGGGGTGAACCCGCTCTGCTTCGGCCAGACCGCGCTGCTGGGCTGCGACGTGTGGGAACACAGCTATTACATCGACTTCCGCAACGCGCGGCCGAAATACCTGGAAAACTTCCTCGACAAGCTGGTGAACTGGGAAAACGTGGCCTCGCGCCTCTGACCCCCGGCAAGACGCCGCATCAAGGCCCGCCCCGTTCGGCGGGCCTTTTCCATGGCGGGCGGAATCGGGTTGCGGCGGGGCGCATCCGGCGCCAGGCTTTGCCCGATGCGCAAGGAGACGAGATGAAACCGCTGCTGCCCGCCCTTTGCCTGGCCCTGATCCCCCTTGCCGCGCCGGCCCAGGATGCGGCGCTGGTCGTCCGTGACGGCTATGCCCGCGCCGCCAATCCGCGCTCCGGCGCCGCCTTCATGGTGATCGAGAATCGCGGCGCCGATGCCTGCACGCTTTCCTCGGTCGCCTCGGACGCGGCCGAGCGCGTCGAATTGCATACCCATCGCGACGAGGGCGGCGTGATGCGGATGGTCAAGGCGGATCCGATCCGCATTCCCGCCGGCGAGTGGCACGAACTGGCGCGAGGCGGCGACCATGTGATGCTGATGGGGTTGAAGCAACCGCTTGCGGATGGCGACCAGCTGGCGCTGACGCTGGACTTCGGCCCCTGCGGCAGGGTCGAAACCCGCCTGCCGGTGGATAACGGGCGCATGCCCGGACCCGCTGCGGGGCATTAGCGCCGGCCTTCGGCCTTTTCGATCAGCGCCTCGACCTTGGGGCCCAGCGATTGCACGATCAGCCCGACGCCTTCGGCCGAGGCATGCAGCCCGTCGGCTTGCAGCATGGTCCTGTAGCCTTCGTCCGGCAGGTCGAAAAGCGGCTGATACAGGTTCTCCATCAGCAGCGCGTCGTGCTGCGCGGCCATGCGCGGCCAGATCCCGGCCCAGTCGCGGCTGAGCGGCTCGTCATGGTCGGGCGAGGCGATGCCGACCAGCAGCAGCGGCCGGCCGGTCTTGCCGGCCTGGCCCAGGATCGAATCCAGGTTGTCCTCGACCATGGCGGGGGAAAAGCCCATCAGCAGGTCGTTGCCGCCCAGCTCGACGATCACCGCGTCGGGCTTGTGGCGGGCCAGCGAATAGCCGATCCGCACCCGCCCGCCGGCGGTGGTGTCGCCCGAAAGCCCGCCGTTCAGCACCAGCACGTCATGGCCGCGCGCCCTTAGCCAGTCCTGCAATTGCGGCACCAGCCCGTGCTTGCGCGGCAGGCCGTAGCCCTCGGTCAGGCTGTCGCCAAAGGCCAGGATGCGCAGCGGCGTCGCCGCCGCCATCGGTGCGGCCGCAAGGGCCAGGATCAGGGCAAGGGCTTTCAGCTTCATGCGGCACGCCTCAATCGCAACGCGTTACTGACCACGAAGACCGAGGACAGCGCCATCGCCCCGGCCCCCAGCATGGGTGACATCTGCGGCCCGCCAAAGGGCACCAGCGCCCCCATGGCCACGGGAATCAGGGCCACATTGTAACCGAAGGCCCAGAACAGATTCTGCCGGATATTGCGCATGACGCTGCGTGACAGGCGGATGGCCCGCGCCACGCCCATCGGATCGCCGCCGACCAGCACCACCTCGGCCGATTCGATGGCGACGTCGGTGCCGGTGCCGATGGCGATGCCGGTTTCGGCCGCGGCCAGCGCCGGGGCGTCGTTGATGCCGTCGCCGACGAAGACCGTGCCCGGCCCCATCTCGCGGATGGCGGCCAGCTTGCCCTCGGGCAGCACGCCCGCGGTCACGCGGTCGATGCCCAGCTTGCGGCCCACCGCCTCGGCCGTGGCCTGCACGTCGCCCGAGATCATCTCGGTTTGCAGGCCGAGCGCGTGCAGCTCGGCCACGGTCTGGGCCGCCTCGGGGCGGATCGGATCGGCCAGCGCCATGGCGGCGGCGTGCCGGCCGTCCACGGCCAGATGCACCGGGGTCGCGCCGTTCGCCGCCCAGCCCTCGGCCGCGGCGATCAGGGCGGGGGCGGCGGGAATGCCCGCCTCGGCCAGCGCGGCGGCATTGCCGATCAGCAGCGCGCGCCCCTCGACCCGCGCCGAAAGCCCGCGCCCGGCATTGGCCGCGACCGCCTCGGCCGGGGGCAGGTCCAGCCCCTTGTCCCGCGCGGCGCCGACGATGGCGGCGGCCAGCGGATGCTCGGAACGCGACTCGGCCGCGGCGGCAAGGCGCAGGGCGTCCAGGGGGGCGATGTCCTCGGCCTCCAGCGCGGTCAGGGCGGGGGCGCCCTGGGTCAGCGTGCCGGTCTTGTCGAAGCCGACGATGCGCGCCTCGGCCAGCCTTTGCAGCGCATCGCCGCGCCGGAACAGCACGCCCAGCTCGGCCCCGCGCCCGGTGCCGACCATGATCGAGACCGGCACCGCCAGCCCCATGGCGCAGGGGCAGGCGATGATCAGGACCGAGATCGCCGCAACCAGTGCCTGTCCCAGCGCGCCGGTGAAGATCATCCACAGCACGAAGGTCAGCAGCGCCAGCCCCATCACCAGCGGCACGAAGACCGCGGTGATGCGGTCCACCAGCGCCTGCACCGGCAGCTTGGTGGCTTGCGCGTCCTCGACCATGCGGATGATGCGGGCGAGCACCGTGTCGCCGCCGGTCGCGGTCACGCGATAGGCCAGCGCCGCATTGCCGTTCACCGTGCCGCCGGTCACGGGATCGCCGGGCTGCTTGGCGACCGGCACCGGCTCGCCCGTCAGCATGGATTCGTCCACCGCGCCGCTGCCCTCGGTCAGCACGCCGTCTACCGCCACCCGCTCGCCAGGGCGCAGATGCACGATATCGCCGGGGCGCAGCTCGGCCACCGGGACTTCCACGATCTGGCCGCCGCGTTCCACATGGGCGCTGTCGGGCGCAAGTTCGATCAGCCGGCGGATGGCGTCGCCGGCCTGGCCCTTGGCGCGCGCCTCGAGCCAGCGGCCCAGCAGGATCAGCGTCACGATGACGGCGGCGGCCTCGAAATAGACATGCACCGAATCCGGCGGCAGCACGCCCGGCGCAAAGGTCGCCACCGTCGAATAGAGCCAGGCCGCCGAGGCGCCAAGCGCGACCAGGCTGTTCATCTCGGGCGCGCGGCGCATCAGCGCCGGAAAGCCGATGCGGAAGAACATCCGCCCCGGCCCGGCCAGGACCGCCGTGGTCAGCAGGAACTCCAGCACCCACAGCGTGCGCTGGCCAAGCGCCATGTGCAGCCAATGGTGGAAGGCCGGGAAGGCATGGCCGCCCATCTCGGCGACAAAGACCGGCAGGGTCAGCGCAAGGGCGATCAGGAAGTTGCGCTTCAGCGCTGCCGCGTCGCCGCCATGGTCGTGCATGTGATGGCCGGCCTCGGCCTGCACCTGCGCCGGATAGCCCTTGGCGGTCACGGTATCGGCCAGCGCCTGCGGCGCGACGGCGGGGGAATGGCGGATGGTGGCGCTGGCGGTGGCCAGGTTCACCTGCGCCGAATCCACGCCGGGCAGCGCGGCCAGCGCCTTTTCGACCCGGCCCACGCAAGAGGCGCAGCTCATGCCCTCGATCGCCAGGCGGGTTTCAAGCGGCTCGGCCGGGTAGCCGGCGCTTGCCAGCGCCTCGACGGCGCGGGGCAGGGCCTCGGGCGCGGCCAGGCGGAAATGCGCCCGGCCGGTGGCCAGGTTGACCCGCGGCTCCTCGACCCCCGGCACGGCGGCCAGCGCCTTTTCGACGCGGGTCACGCAAGAGGCGCAGCTCATGCCCGAGACGGTCAGCTCGGCATCGTTTGGGTGATGTTTCATCGTTTTGTCCTGTCAGAATGGCGGAAAAGACGCGATTCAGACAGGATGGGGCGGGGCCTGCGGATGTTGCGGCACATGGTGCAGGCCGGGCTGCCGCGGCGGCCCCTCGCCCGGCGCGGGGCGCCAGCGCAGCGGATGGCCGTCGCCCGCCAGCACGGGGCGGGCCAGG